>JAOUHE010000163.1 GCA_029865285.1 Chloroflexota bacterium | reverse complement strand
GCCATCAAGAGGCCGGTCAGCTCACCGTGGGCGCCGGCGGCCGGCTGCAGGCTGACCGCGGCAAAGCCGCTGATCTCCTTCAGCAACTCGCCCAACAGCCACTCCAGCTCCAGGCTGCCCTGGGCCAGCACCACCGGATCGAGAGGATGCGACTCCGCGAAGCCCGGGAGTCGGGCCGCCCACTCGTTGACCTTCGGGTTGTATTTCATGGTGCACGAGCCGAGCGGATAGAAGCCCAGGTCGATGGCGAAGTTGAGGTGACTCAATCGATTGAAATGGCGGAGCATGTCCAGCTCGCTCACCTCGGGCAGGCCCGGCGACACCGCGCGGAGGGCCTCGGGCGGGAGCGGAGGTTGGCCCTCCGCGGCCGTCCTGGCCGCAGCTGAAGGCGCAGGGAATCGCACGGCGCGTCGGCCTGCGCGCGACGACGCGAAGATCAGCGGTTCGACAAGCGAGAGGATCTCGCCGCTGCCGGCCGAGGTGAACGCGGCGCCACGACCGGACGCATCAGGGGCGCGGTCTGCGCTCATCGCGTGCCCTCCAGCGCCGCGACCAGGGTGGCGATATCCGCATCGGTGGTCAGCTCGGTCGCGGCCAGCAGCAGCGTGTCGCCCAGTTCGGGGTACTCATGCCCGAGCGGCAGGCCGGCAACGATCCCTTCGGCGGCGAGTGCGGCATGCCGGCGGACGGCGTCCGGGACGCGAAGCGCTACCTCCGCGAAGTAGGGGCCGGAGAATCGTCGCGCGCCCAGGCCGGCGCTCTCCACCGCGGTCGCCAGGTGGCGCGCCTGCGTCATCGACATGTCCGCCACCTCGGCAAGACCGGCGGGGCCGACGCTGGTCAGGTAGGCCGTGGCCGCCAGCGCGCACAGGGCCTGGTTGGTGCAGATGTTGCTCGCCGCCTTCTCGCGCCGGATGTGCTGCTCGCGCGCCTGCAGGGTGAGTACGTAGCCTCGCCGCCCCTGAGCGTCGCGGGTGGCGCCGACCAGGCGGCCCGGCATCTGTCGCACCGACTCCATGCGCGCGGCCATAAGCCCGACGTACGGTCCGCCGAACGAGAGCGGGATGCCGAGCGGCTGTCCCTCCGCGGCGACGATGTCGGCCCCGTAGGTCCCGGGCGCGGCGAGAAGGGCCAGGGAGGTGGGCTCCACCACGGCGACGAATTGGGCCCCGACGGCATGACTGGCATCGGCCAGCTCGCGCATCGGCTCGATGCCACCGAAGAAGTTGGGCTGTTGTGCAACCAGGCACGCGAAGCCGCCGTCCAGAACGCTTTTCGCCGCCTCGAGCGGCGTCAGCCCGCTGCCGCCGTCAGCCAGGTCCGCCGGCACCTCGACGACCTCGATCCCGGGTCCCGAGCAGTAGGTCGCCAGGACCCGCCGCACCTGCGGATTCACCGCGCTCGAGACGGCCACGCGGTGCCGCCGGGTCAGCCGGCACGCCATCAGCGCAGCCTCAGCTGTGGCGGTGGCGCCGTCGTAGTGGCTGGCCGTGGCCACCTCCATGCCGGTCAGCTCGCAGATGAGGGACTGAAACTCGTAGATGCTCTGGAGTGTCCCCTGGCTCACTTCGGGCTGATAGGGCGTGTAAGCGGTCGAGAACTCGCTGCGACCGATCACCTCGCCGACAACCGACGGGACCAGGTGACGGTACGCCCCGGCACCGAGAAAGCTGACCCCGGCGACCCGGTTGCGTCCCGCGAGGCGCGACAGCTCGGCCCGCACCTCCTGCTCGCTCAGCGGCGGCGGCACCTCAAAGCGCGACGCGCGAACCCCGGCCGGGATATCGGCAAAGAGGTCGTCGACCGATGCGACCCCCACCGCCGCCAGCATCTGCTCTCGGTCGGCCGGTGTGTGCGGCGTGTACGCCATCAGCCCGCGGTCAGCTCCGCGTAGGCGGCGGCGTCGAGCAGCCCTTCGGGCTCAGTCGCGTCCGCGAGCTCCACCTTCGCGATCCAGCCGGCGCCGAACGGATCGGTGTTCAACAGCTCCGGGCCGGACCGGAGGGCGTCGTTCACCTCGGTCACCGTGCCCGAGATCGGCGCGAACAGATCGCTCACCGCCTTCACGCTCTCAACCACGCCGAACCCGGCGAACTGCTTCAACTGCGCGCCGACCTCGGGAAGCTCCACGTAGACAATGTCGCCCAGTTCATCGGCGGCGAAGCTGGTGATGCCGATCGTGGCGATCGCGCCGTCGACGCGCACCCACTCGTGCTCGCGGGAATAGCGGAGGTCATCGGGCATCATCGTCTGGCGCACGCTCCTGTGATGGATGGGCTCAGGCGGCGTCCGGCCGGGGACGTCGGTAGAAGGGCAACTTTACCTGCTCGGCGGGGTGTGGGCGATCACGCACGATCACCGCGACCGCGGAACCGACCAGAGCATGCTCTGCCGGGAGATAGGCCATGGCGATCCGCTCGCCCAATGTCGGGGATGCAGTCCCGCTGGTCACCACACCCACCTCGCGCCCCTCGACGACGACCGGGTAGCCATGGCGGGCGATCGCCTCGTCGCGCATCTGCAGGCCGACCAGCCGACGACGCGGACCGACCTGCTGCACCGTCGCGAGGGCGGCCCGGCCGACGAACTCGCCCTTCTCCATCTTGACGACGCGACCCAGGTTGGCCTCATACGGATTGACCGATCGGTCGAGCTCGTTGCCGTACAGCGGCATCCCCGCCTCGAGCCGCAGCGTATCGCGACTGCCGAGGCCGCACGGCTTGAGGCCGAGCCCGGCGCCGGCCGCGGTCAGCGCCTCCCAGAGGCGCACGGCGCTGCGTGCAGCGCAGAAGAGCTCGAAACCGTCCTCTCCGGTGTAGCCGGTGCGCGCCACCATACAGTCGATGCCGGCGACTTTCCCGGCGATCGAGCGGTAGTTGCCGAGCGAGGCGAGATCGAGTTCGGTCAGTGGGCTGAGCAGTTCGGCGGCGCGTGGCCCCTGCGGCGCGAGCAGCGCGGTCCGGTCGGACCGGTCCTCGAGGGTCGCGTCGAAATCGCCGTGGGCCAGGAGCGACGCCAGCTGCGCCACCACGGCGCCGCGGTTCGCCGCGTTGCAGACCAGCAGGTAGCCCTCATCGGTCCTGTACAGGATCAGGTCATCGATGATCCCGCCGTCAACGTCGCACAACATCGAGTACTGCGCCTGCCCGGGCTCAAGGGTTCCGGGGTCGCTGACCACGGCGTACCGGGTGAAGGCCAGCGCCTCGGTCCCGGCAACGTGCAGCTCGCCCATGTGCGACAGGTCGAAGAGGCCGACAGCGCTGCGCACGGTTCGATGCTCATCAATGATGGACGCGTACTGCACCGGCATCTGGTAACCGGCGAAGGGGATCATCCGGGCGCCCAGCGCGACGTGCACGTCGTGCAGCGGCGTGTGGCGGTGACCGTCGTCCGCGCTCACGGAGCCGATCCCTGCGAGCGGACCATCTCGGGCCTGTCGCCATGTGCCAGCAGTTCGGCAGCGGCCTCCAGCACAGCGCGCTCGGTCACGTGGGTCAGCAGGTGTGGCGCCTCGTCGATCGACACCCAGCGAGCCTCGTCGAACTCGTGGTCGTGATCGTCCGTATGGCCACCGGTCGGCCGCATCAGGAAGAAGTGGACCGTCTTGTGAAAGCGGATCTGGCCGCGCACGAAGAAGTAGGTGATGGCGCGGATCGGCTGTTCGATCTCCACCTGCAGGCCAGTCTCTTCGCGGGTCTCGCGGACCGCGGTCTCTGCGAGCGTCTCCCCGGCATCGGGGGTGCCCTTCGGGAGCGCCCAGAGTGGAGG
>JAOUHE010000030.1 GCA_029865285.1 Chloroflexota bacterium | reverse complement strand
GGGGCGGTTGTCCGGCTGCTCGCCGCGCCGCGCCTGGTCGGCAAGCGCCGACGAGGGGAGAGCGAGCGCCGCGCGGACGCCGGGACCCGCGACCTGCGGCCGCTGGTCGAAGATGTCGAGGTGCTGAAGGTGAACGAGGACGAGCATCGGGCGCTGCTCCGCCTGGTGCTGCGCCTCGATGCCAGCGGCGCCGGGCGTCCGGAGGACGTGGTCGCTTCCCTCGACCTTCGGCTGCGAGCCGGGCCGGCCGTGCGGACGCGGCTCCTGTTCGTTGACACCCCGCCGATCGCCCGGTAGACTCGCCGTTCCGCGGGCACCACGTCGGCCCGCTTCGCTGTGCGCCCGCCGCTCGGACCACGCGACCGTTGAGCCACCCATTGGAGATGATCATGTACGCCGTCGTCAGCAGCGGCGGGAAGCAGTACCGGGTCGAAGCCGGCAGCACGCTCACCATCGAGCGGCTGGAGGTCGAACCCGGTACATCGGTCACCTTTGATCGCGTCCTGATGATCGCGGACGGCGACGAGGTTACCGTGGGCACGCCCGTGGTACCCGGCGCATCGGTGAGCGCAACCGTGCTCGGCGAGACGCTTGGCCCCAAGCTGGTCATCTTCAAGTTCAAGCAGAAGGTCAAGTACCGACGCCGCACCGGGCATCGCCAGCACCTGATGAGCGTCCACATCGACGCCATTCATCCGACCGTGCAGGCCGCGGCGGCCGCGACCGAGGTCGCCGCCAGGCCGAAGGCCGCCGCCAAGCCGAAGGCCGCCGCCAAGCCGAAGGCCGCCGTTAAGCCGAAGGCCGCTGCGCCTGACAAGGCCACAGCCGAGCAGACCAAGCCGCGTGCGCGTCGGGCAGCAAAGCCCAAGGTCGAGGGGTAGAGGAACCAGATGGCACACAAGAAAGCCGGCAGTTCCAGCAGGAACGGCCGCGACTCGGCCGGTCAGCGGCTCGGCGTGAAGCGTGGCGATGGACAGCGCGTGCTGTCGGGCACGATCATCGTTCGACAGCGCGGCAGCACCTTCAACCCCGGTGAGAATGTCGGCATGGGGCGGGACTACACGCTCTTCGCCAAAGCCGACGGCACCGTCAAGTTCAGTTATCAGACCCGCGACAAGAAGCGTGTCAGCGTCGTCGCCGCCGGACCGTCGCCCGCCTAGGCGGAGCAGGAAGCCCAGGAGCCCCATGAAGCCAGAGATTCATCCGCAGTACCATCAGACCCAGGTGCACTGCGTCTGCGGGACCACCTTCACCGTTGGATCGACCGTGGAGTCGATCCGGGTCGAGGTATGCGCGAATTGCCATCCCTTCTACACGGGCACTCAGAACATCGTCGACACCGCCGGCCAGGTCGAGCGCTTCCAGCGCCGCATGGATCGCGCGCAGCGCTGAGCATGTGATGCGCCGGCACCTGACCGGGTGGCCGGCGCGCCTGACGCCGCACCTCATCTTCCTCGTCCCCGAGCTGCTGATGGCAGCCGGGCCGTTCGTGATCTCCTCCATCGCGCGCGCCGGTGAGCGGCCGCGATTTCGCATGCCCGACTTCTTCTACGGCGGACAGGCGTTGATCGAAGGCGTGATGATGCGCGGCCGCACGACCGTTGCGATGAGCGTCCGCCCCCCGTCGGGCGAGATCCGCACCTACTCGGAGCCGCTTCCCCCCGCCATGACCCGCGGGCGCTGGATCAAGGTTCCGTTCGTGCGCGGTGCGTTCGTCCTGTACGAGGCGCTCGTGATCGGGACACGAATGCTGATGCGATCGGCCGCCATCGCCGCCGAGGGAGAGGACATCCAGGTCGGCAAGGGAACGATGGCGCTGACCATGGTGTTCTCGATCGGTTTCGCGATCGCCCTCTTCTTCGTCTTCCCGCTCGTCCTCTCCTCCTTCGCAGAGCGGGCAACCACCAGCGACCTGCTGGCCAACCTCGCCGAAGGTGGGATCCGACTCGCGGTGTTCGTGGCGTACATCGTCCTGATCGGAATGATGGCCGAGATTCGGCGCGTCTTCGCGTATCACGGTGCCGAGCACAAGGCGATCAGCGCGCACGAGGCGCAGCGTCCGCTCACCCCCGACGAGGTCGACCGATTCAGCACCGCACACACGCGCTGCGGCACAACGTTTCTGCTGATCGTGGTGGTCGTCAGCATCCTCTTCTTCAGCCTCATCCCGCGGACCGGCATCCCCTTCCCGATCCTCTTCCTGTCGAGGATCGCCCTGGTCCCGGTGATTGCCGCCTTCTCGTACGAGCTGGTCCGCTTCGGAGCGAGCCACTACGGGAACGCGCTCGTCCGCGCCATCTATGCGCCGGGGCTGTGGCTGCAGGCGCTCACCACCCGCCCCCCCGACCACTCGATGCTCGAGGTCAGCATCGCCTCGCTGGAGTCGTGCCTCGCCTCAGATCGGGAGGCGCCGCCGGTTCCAGCGCAGGCGCGGCCGTGAGCGATCGCTCCAATGAGGGCATGAGCGACGACGGCAGCCCGCCCGCGGCCCGATGATCGATCGCCTCCGAGAGATCGAGGCGCGCTACGAAGAGGTTGCGCGCGAGATGTCCACGCCGGAGGCCGCCACCGACCCGGCGCAGCTGCAGCGGCTCGGTCGAGAGCTATCGCGGCTTGAGCCGATCGTGAATGCCGTGCGTGCCTGGAACGCGGTTCGCGAGGAGGTCGAGGCCACGCAGGCGATGGCCCGCGACCCCGAGGAGGAGGTGCGTGCCATGGCCCGCGACGAACTCATCTCGCTGGAGGCGCGCGAGGCCACCATCGCCGATGAACTCCGCGTCCTGCTCGTTCCGCGCGACCCGAACGACGAGCGCGGCGTGATCCTGGAGGTTCGCGCCGGCACCGGCGGCGACGAGGCCGCGCTGTTCGCCGCCGACCTGCTGCGGATGTACGCTCGCTACGCCGAGCAGCGCCACTGGAAGCTCGAGCTGCTCTCCACCAGCGAGGGCGGCGGCGGCGGCTTGAAGGAAGCGATCGCCGAGATTGCGGGTGACGGCGCGTACTCGCGGCTTAAGTACGAGAGCGGCGTGCACCGGGTCCAGCGCGTGCCCGTCACCGAGGCATCGGGCCGGATCCACACCTCCACGGCCACGGTGAGCGTGCTCCCGGAGGCCGACGAGGTGGAGATCCAGATTCCTGACAAGGATCTTCGCGTGGACGTCTATCGGTCGAGTGGCCCCGGCGGACAGAGCGTGAACACGACCGACAGCGCCGTGCGGATCACGCACCTGCCGACCGGGATCATGGTCGCCATCCAGGACGAGAAGAGCCAGCACAAGAACAAGGCCAAGGCGCTCGGCGTCCTGCGGGCCCGGTTGCTCGAGATGGAGCAGGCGCGCATGGCCGAGGAGCGCGGCGACCAGCGACGCGCGCAGGTCGGAACGGGCGAGCGCGCCGAGAAGATCCGCACCTACAACTTCCCCGACGACCGGGTCACCGATCACCGGATCGGCCTGACGGTGCACAACCTGCCCGGCCTGCTCGAGGGTGACCTGGATCGTGTCGTTGATCCGCTCGCGGCAGCCGACCAGGCGAGACGCCTTGCCGAGCTCGGGCCCGATGCCGGTCCGTGACACCGTGACCCCCGCGACCGAGAGGCCCGATGCGGCCACCCTGATTGGCGATGTCGCGACGCGTCTGCGCGAGGCGGGATCGGAGAGTCCGCGGCTCGACGCCGAACTGCTGGTCGGGCATGCGTTCGGCCGCGACCGCGCCTGGCTGCATGCGCACCCCGACGCCTCGCTCTCCGCTTCCGATGCCGCGGCGCTGGCCGGCTGGGTGGATCGTCGCGTCGCCGGTGAGCCGATTGCGTACATCCGCGGCTTCAAGGAGTGGTTCTCCCTGCGCATCGCCACCGACCACCGCGCGCTCATTCCGCGCCCCGAGACCGAACTGCTGGCATCGACTGCGATCGGCGAGATCTCTGCGCGTCTCATCCGCGACAACGACCCGATCCGGGCCTGGGAGGTCGGTACGGGGAGTGGGGCGGTCGTGCTCGCCGTGGCGCTGCGGTTCGGGACGGCCGCCGCGCTGTCGCGGGTCCATCTCGCCGCCAGCGACATCTCCGCCGAGGCGCTCGAGCTTGCCGCAGAGAACCTGGCGGCCCACGGGGCGGCCGGTCTCGTGGCCCTCGCGTGCGGAGACCTGCTCGAACCCCCCGCTCTCCCCGGCGGCTCGGTCGACCTGCTCATTGCGAACCTGCCGTACCTGACCACCGAGGAGGCGGCCGCCGGCGTCGGGTCGCTCGCCTGGGAGCCGCGTGATGCACTCGACGGCGGCCGTGACGGCCTCGACCTGCTGCGCCGGCTCGTCTCTCACCTTCCCGAGCGGCTCGCCCCCGGCGGGGCGGCCCTGCTCGAGATCGGCGCGGGCCAGGCCGCAGCGGTGCGCGAGCTGGCGGAGGCGCTGCCGATCCGCGTCGCCGTGACCGTCCTGCCCGACCTGGCGGGCATCGAGCGTGTCGTCCGTGTCGAACGTCGCTGACGGCCGCTGTCCGTGACCGATCGCCTTTCGGCCGACTCCGCTGGCATCGACCGCGCGGCTGCGCTGCTGCGCGGCGGGGCGCTGGTGGCGTTCCCGACCGACACGGTCTACGGGGTCGGGTGTCGCGCTGGCGACCCCGAGGCGCTGGCTCGCATCTTTGCCGCGAAGCGTCGGCCCCTCGATCGAGCGGTCCCGATGCTGGTTCCCGACCTCGCCGCGGCAGTTGGCAGCGACTACGCCGCCGACGATCGGGCCATCAGGCTGGCTGCGCACTTCTGGCCCGGCGGCCTGACGCTCATCCTCCCATCGACCACTGGCGGCGCCAGCCAGGCGTTTCGGGCTCCCGACCATCAGGTCGCGCTTGCGCTGCTCACGGCGGCCGGCCGCCTGGCGACATCGAGCGCGAATCGCTCCGGCGAACCGGAGACGCTCGACGCCGACGACGTCCTGATCGCCTTCGCCGATAGTGACGAGCCGTCGGCGGTGGTTGACGGCGGGCGAGTCCCAGGCGGGGTCGCATCTTCGGTCCTGGATCTCAGCGGAGATCGTCCCCAGCTGATCCGCGAGGGTGCCGTCGCGCGCGGAGAGATCGAGGCACTGATCGGGCCGATAGACTAGGGAAGCCATGCGCGTCGCCATCGGCTCCGATCATGCGGGCTTTGCCCTCAAGGGCGAGCTGTGCACGCTCCTCGATGAGTTGCGCATCGAGTACCACGACTTCGGCACCTTCTCGACCGAAACGGTCGACTACCCGGATTACATCGCGCCGGTGGCGCGCGCTGTGGCGCGCGGCGAATACGAACGCGGGGTCGTGCTGGGGGGCAGTGGCACGGGCGAGGCGATCGTGGCCAACAAGGTTCGCGGAATTCGCTGCGTGCAGGCCACCAACCCGGTCGTCGCCCGGCTCGCGCGCGAGCACAACGACGCCAACGTGATCGCCTTCGGCGGGCGGATCGTGGGCACCGAAGTGGCCAAGGCCTGCCTGCGGGAGTTCCTGACCGCAGAGTTCGCGGGCGGGCGGCACGTGGCGCGCATCGCGAAGATCGCGCGGATCGAAGCCGAGGAGGCCGGGCACTGAGCCTCGTCCTCGACGAGCGCGAGCAGGCACTCCTCAGCGGGGATTCGGGATCCGGCGCCGCGCTGGCGATGCGGCTGGTGATTCGCGCCGCCGAGGCGCTCCGTGCCGGACGGCTGATCCCGATCACCTCCGCGCACGTCGATTCGTGCCTCTACCACGGCGAGGCGACAATCGACTTCGTGGAGCGGCTGGTGAACGGGGCAGCGCACGTCAGCGTGCCCACGACGCTCAACGTCGGCGCCCTCGACCTGCTGCACCCCGAGTTGTGGCGCGGGGACGCGCGGACCGCCGAGCGGGGCAAATTGCTGATGGGGCACTACCGAGCCCTCGGCTGCACGCCGACCTACACGTGCGCCCCGTACCAGCTCTCATTCGCTCGGCCCGGTCTCGGGGAGCAGGTCGCCTGGGCCGAGTCGAATGCGATCGTCTTCTGCAACAGCGTGCTCGGCGCACGTACGGAGCGCTACGGCGACTTCACCGACATCGCATGCGCCATCACCGGGCGCGTGCCCGATGCCGGCCTGCACCGGACCGATGCCCGGCGCGCCACCGTCGTGCTGCGCCTCTCGGCCGAGATCCCGCTTCCCTTGCTCGATGACGACGCCCTCTATCCGGTCCTGGGGATCGTGCTCGGTCGGCGCGCGGGCGGGAGGATTGCGGCCATCGATGGGTTGCCGCCCGGGCTTTCGGAGGATCGGCTGAAGGCGATTGGTGCCGCCGCCGCCTCGTCTGGTGCGGTGGCCATGTTCCACGCCGTCGGCTCGACACCTGAGGCCGCTACGCTCGGCGCCGCGCTCCAGGGCCGCGCGCCCGATGAAACGCTGGAGATCACCCTGGCCGAGCTGCGCGCTGCCCGCGACGAACTCACCACCGCGGAGACAGGAGCGCCCGGGACTCTGATCGGCACCGTCTCGCTGGGGACTCCGCACGCGTCGCTCGCCGAACTGCGCGCGGTCGAGCGCGAACTTGCCGGGGCGCACCCTGCGGCCGGGGTCGAGCTGATGGTGTCGACGGGACGCAACCTGCTCGCCGAGGCCGAGGATGAAGGGCTGGCACAGCGGCTGCGAGCGCAGGGGGTCGAGCTGCTGGTGGACACCTGCAGCTACATCGCGCCGGTGCTGCGACCGAGCCCGCTTCCCGCCATGACGGATTCCGGCAAGTGGGCCTTCTACGCCCCCGGGAATATCGGTGTCGAGGTGATTTTCGGCAGCCTGCGGGAATGCGTGCGTTCGGCCGTCCGTGGGTCGGTCTGGCGTGACCCGGACCTGTGGGGAACGGCGTGAATGGACGGGTCCTCGCTCCCGGGAGCGCGGACGCGATTGCGATCGTCCTGCGCGAGCCGCTCTCGCTGTGGGGCGGCATGGATCCGGCCAGCGGCGAGGTGATCGATGCACGCCATCCGCAGCGAGGCAAGAACCTGGCCGGACGGATCGTGGTGATGCCCGCCGCGCGCGGGTCGTCCTCCTCGTCGTCGGTCCTCGCCGAAGCCGTGCGCGCCGGCCACGCGCCGGCCGGCATTCTCCTTGCGGAAGCAGACCTGATCCTGGCGGTGGGGGCGGCGGTTGCGGAGGAACTCTACGGCGTGCGCGTGCCGATCGTGGTGGTGGCCCCGGGCGAGCTTGCCCTGATTGCCGATGGACAGGCGGTGGCGATCAGCGAAGAAGGGGAGATCACGCTCGGCTGAGCGCGGGTATCCTCAGGCACGTGAGACCGTCGCCCCAGGTTGTGCCGTTCGGACCGGATCACCTCGACGCTGCCACCAGCCTGCTTTCCGATCGACAGCGTCGGCTGCGCGCGCTTCGTCCGGAGCTCCCCACGGCCTTTGAGGAGTCCGCTGCTCACCTCCCCACACTCCGGGCGCTGCTCGAGCGCGACGGAGCCAGCGGCGTCGCCGCCGTCTCGGACGGAGCGATGGCTGGTTTCCTGATCGGCTACCCGCGGAGGGAGCCGATCTGGGGCCGCGCCTGCTGGAGCCCCATCGACGGGAGTGCCCTCGCAGATGCCTCAGACCCGGAGTTGATCCGCGACCTGTACGCGGCGTGGTCCAGGCACTTTGTCGAACTCGGTCACTTCCGGCAGTACGTCCACGTCCCGGCGGACGATCCAGACCTGACCGCCGCGTGGTTCCACACCGGGTTTGGAATCATGCAGGCCCACGCCGTCCGCGACCTGGAACTTGCGGCGCTGGCGCCCGACGGCGTGACGGTTCGGCGCGCACTCCCCGGCGACATCGACAGGATCGAGGATCTTCTGCCGCTCATCGCCGAGGCACTGGCCCGTCCGCCTGCGTACGCCGTCAGACTGCCCGAGCAGCTCGCCACCTACCGCGATTCGTGGGCCGAGGAGCTCGAGGAGCCGAGCGCGCATCACTGGCTCGCCGAGGACGGCGATCAGGTCCTGGCGATGGCCACCTTCTACGCGGCCGACCCCGGACCGATGGTCCCCGAAGGTGCCTGGGAGCTGGCCGTGGCGATGGCCCGTCCCGAGGCGCGCGGCCGTGGCCTGATGCGGGCCCTGCTGGCGGCCGGCTTCGCCGAGGCGCGGGAGAGCGGCGCCACGCAATGCATCACGGACTGGCGAACCGCCGCGCTTCCGACGCACCGGAGCTGGACCGCGCTCGGCTTCCGACCGACCCACTACCGGCTGCACCGCCACGTGGACGAGAGGATCGCCTGGGCGGGCGGCCGCCGAGGCTGAGCATCGGTCTAGACTGCGAAGCACCACCCAGCACGCAAGACGAGGGCGACCGATGGACTTCTGGGCACCGCTCGAGACCGAGGACCCCGAGATCTACCGCGTGGTCCGCGACGAGGAGGAGCGGACCCGTTCCCACCTTGAGTTGATCGCCTCGGAGAGCTATCCGTCGCTGGCCGTCCTGCAGGCGACCGGATCGATCCTGACCGGCAAGTACGCGGAGGGGTACCCGGGGCGCCGCTATTACGGCGGCTGCGAGATCGTCGACATCGGCGAGAACCTGGCTCGCGACCGCGCCAAACAGCTCTTTGGGGCTGAGCACGCCAACGTGCAGCCGCATGCCGGGGCGCAGGCCAACATGGCCGTCTACCACGCCCTGCTGGAACGCGGCGACACGGTGATGGGCCTGGCACTCGACCAGGGCGGCCACCTGACCCATGGGTCGCCGGTCAACTTCTCCGGCCAGTACTACAACTTCATCGCCTACCACGTGGACCGTGACACCCACCTGATCGACATGGACGAGGTGGCGGCGCTGGCGCGGGAGCATCGGCCGAAGCTGATCGTGACCGGGGCGACCGCCTACCCCCGCTTCTGGGACTTCGCAGCCTTCCGGGCCATCGCCGACGAGGTGGGCGCCTACCTGATGACCGATATGGCGCATTTCGCCGGGCTGGTCGCGGCCGATGTGCACCCGAGCCCGATCCCCCATGCGCACGTCGTGACCACCACGACCCACAAGACGCTGCGCGGCCCGCGCGGCGGGATGATCCTGTGCATCTCCGACCTCGCCAAGGCGATCGACAAGGCGGTCTTCCCGGCGCTGCAGGGCGGGCCGCTCGAGCACGTGATCGCCGCCAAGGCGGTCGCCTTCCGCGAGGCGATGAGCCCCGAGTTCCGGCGCGACATGGCGCAGACCGTGGCGAATGCCAGCGAGCTGGCCTCCGCGCTCGCCGAACGCGGCGCGTCGATCATCTCCGGCGGCACCGACAACCACCTCATGCTTGTCGACGTGCGCCCGCTCGGGGTGACCGGCAAGGAGGCGGACCTGGCGCTCGGCGAGGTGCGCATCACCGTCAACCGAAACACCATCCCGTACGACCCGAACCCGCCGATGGTGGGCAGCGGGATCCGGGTCGGCACGCCCGCGGTTACCGGCCGCGGCATGCGCGAGGCCGAGATGCGCGACATTGCGGGACTGATCGTGGACGGCATCGCCGCCCGCGGCGACAGCGCGGCCCAGGAGCAGATCCGGCAGCGGGTCGCCGCGATCACCGATCGCTTCCCTGTCCCCGGTCTGCCGGAGACGCTGGCGGCGACGAGCCGGGCCTGATGGCGACCGGTGGGCCGGACCGCACCGGCAGGACGCTCCGCTATACTCGGGCCGTCCGACCGCTGTGAGTCGAACTCAAATGACACAACTGACGCCCGCCGGGCTGATCAAGATCCTGGGCCAGGTGTCCGCGATCGTGGTTTTGCCGATGCTGGGGGGCACGGTGGCCGGCCTGCTCCTCGACGGGCAGTTCGGCACCTCACCGATGTACGTGTTGGGCGGGTTCGGGGTCGGCAACCTGGTCGCCATCGTCGGCATCTGGCTCTTCATCCGCGCGTTCGGGCGAAGGACCGATGCCAGCTGACGGCCCGCATCGGGCGCCCGGTGCCGCGCAGCCCCAACCGTGGGGGATTGCGCTGGATCTGGGCGTGCGACTGGGGGTCTCGGTCATCCTGGGACTGGGCATCGGCCTGGTCGTCGACAACTGGCTCGCGACGAGCCCGATCTTCACGCTCGTCGGAATGGTCCTGGGCGTCGCGGCCGCGATGTACACGATCTGGGATGTGGCCAGCAAGGCAATGAGGAGATAGCGAGCTCGTGGAAGAAGGCGGAAGCCTGGTACACGTGGAGATCGCGGCGGAACCGCTCTTCGAGATCGGTCCGTTCACGTTCACCAACAGCATGGTCGGTGCGCTCCTGACCACGGCCATCCTGCTCACCGTGGCGTTCTGGTTCAGCCGCCGTTCCGCGCTCGTGCCGAATCGGCGGCAGAGCCTCATCGAGCTGCCGATCGAGTGGATGGCGAACATCGTGCAGGGGGCCGGCGGCACCCGCTGGCGGAGCTTCGTGCCGTTCATCCTGACCATCTTCCTGACCGTGCTGGTCGCCAATTGGATCGGCCTGCTGCCGGGAGTCGGCACCATCGGCCTTGCCGGCGAGCACGACACCATCGTGCCCTTCCTGCGCCCTGCCTCGGCGGACCTCAACTTCACGCTCGCCCTGGCCCTGATCACGTTTGTCGTCTTTGTCAGCTTCGGGATCCGCGCCAACGGCCTGCGCGGCTGGCTGAAGGAGTTCCTTGGCGAACCGCGCTACATGAGCCCGCTGATGGCACCGATCCACATCATCAGCGAGCTCAGCCGACTGATCAGCCTCTCAATGCGACTCTTTGGCAACGTGTTTGCCGGAGAGGTGCTGCTCGCCACCATGCTGGCGATCACGACCGCGGCGATCTTCATCCTTCCGCTCGCATTCTTCGTTCCGGGTATCTTCCTCGGGCTGGAGATGATCTTCGGTTTCGTCCAGGCGCTCGTCTTCGCGCTGCTGGCGATGACCTACATCAGCATGGCGATCGCGGAGCACGCCGCGCACGACGACAATCACGCGGAGGCGCCGGTCGCCGATGCAGTCACTGTCCATCCCGCTCCCACTCAAGGGGCGGTCTAGGTTCGGGAAATCAGCCCTGCTCGCAACCAGGCAGGGCACCACAGGAGGAGCTGGACTCGTGGATTCAAACCTTGCAGTCGGACTCGCCATGGGGCTGGGCGCGATCGGTCCGGGCATCGGCCTGGGCATCGCGGTGAGCAAGGCGATGGAGGCGCTGGGCCGAAACCCGGAGGCGGCGGGCGCGATCTTCGTGCCGTACGTGCTGGGCATCGCGCTCACCGAGGCGATCGCCATCTACGCGCTCGTCGTCTCGCTGCTCCTCATCTTCGTCGTCTAGGGAGCCCTCCATGGGCGAATTTTTCAGCGCCTTCGGCGTCGACCCGCTGAAGCTCGCGTTCCAGATCATCAACTTCCTGCTGCTCCTCTACCTGCTGAATCGCTTCCTCTTCCGGCCGGCGCTCGGCCGGCTCGACGAGAGGAAGACCCGCATCAGCCATGGGCTCGAGCAGGCGGAAGCGGCTGCGCGCGACCGGGAACTGGCGCGTGCCGAGCGCGAGGCGGCCGTGGCCGAAGCGCGCAAGGAGGCGCAGGAGATGATCGCGCGCGCCACCAAGATCGCCGACGACTCGCGCGCCGAGATCGTGGCGGAGGCTCGCGCCGAGGCCGAGAAGGTCTCTGCCCGCGCCAGGGAGGAGATCATCGCCGAGAAGGAGCGCGCCATCGCCGAGCTTCGCACCCAGGTGGCCGATCTCGCGCTCAACGCGGCCGGCAAGCT
The DNA here is from genome assembly GCA_029865285.1 of Chloroflexota bacterium. Lineage (GTDB taxonomy): Bacteria > Chloroflexota > Limnocylindria > QHBO01 > QHBO01 > CF-167. The sequence continues at coordinate 3,081 of JAOUHE010000030.1, read as the reverse complement.
GGTGCGCGCCGAGATGAGCGGCACGACACAACGTCGACTGGTCGAGGAGTTCCTCGCTGAAGTCCCGCCTGGCGAGACGGGAAGAAACTGAGCCGATGGCACGACGAGTGACGGCGGCCCGACGCTACGCCGATGCGGCCTTCGAGATCGGCCTCGCCGCCGGCACGCTCGATGCCTGGGAGCGCGACCTCGCGACCTTGGGCGCGACGTTGCAGCACCCGCAGCTGCGCCGCCTGATGGACCACCCGGCGGTGCCGTACGCGGATAAGGAGCGCGTTCTGCGCCGGGTGGCCGGGGATGCACTCGAGCCCGGCACGGTGAGCCTGGTGCTGCTGATGATTCGCCGTGGACGGCCGGGCGCCATCGCGCCGATGGTCGCCCGGTTCGGGGAGCTGCTTCGTCGCGAACGCGGCATCGCCCTGGCGCACGTGCACACGGCGCTGCCGATCGACGACGAGCAGCGCGCTGCGATCGCCGCGCGCCTGGAGGCCCTCACCGGCGAGCACATCGAGATGGAGGAAACGGTGGATCCTGGGCTGATCGGCGGCATTGCCGTCCGGATCGGCGACAGGCTCTACGACGCGAGCGTGCGGAGCCGCCTTGAGCGGCTTCGTGCGCGGCTGACCGCGGTCTAGGGACAGAGAACGAGGACCTACATGACGATTCGATCCGACGAGATCACGTCGATCATCCGGAGCGAGATCACCGGCTTCGACGAAGGCGCCGATATCTCCGGTGTCGGCACCATCGTGGAAGTGGGCGACGGAATTGCCCAGATCTACGGGTTGTCGGGTGCCCTGGCATCCGAGCTGCTGGAATTCCCCGGCGGCGTGATGGGGCTGGCCTTCAACCTCGAGGAGGAGACAGTCGGCGCGCTGATCCTGGGCGACTACACGGCGCTCAAGGAGGGCGACCAGGTCAAGACCACCGGACGCGTGGTGGAGGTCCCGGTCGGCGATGCGCTGATCGGCCGCGTGGTGAACCCGCTCGGCGAGCCGCTCGACGGCAAGGGACCGATCGCCACCACCGGCACCCGCCCGGTCGAGCGGATCGCCCCGGGCGTCATCGTGCGGCAGCCGGTCGACACCCCGGTGCAGACCGGCATCAAGGCGATCGACAGCATGATCCCGATCGGTCGTGGCCAGCGCGAGCTGATCATCGGTGACCGCCAGACCGGGAAGACCGCGGTGGCCGTCGACACGATCATCAACCAGAAGGGCCAGGACCTGATCTGCATCTACGTCGCCATTGGTCAGAAGATGTCGACGGTTGCGCAGGTGGTGGCCCGGCTCGAGGAGCACGGCGCGATGGAGCACACCATCGTGGTGGTCGCCTCCGCTTCGGACCCCGCGCCGCTGCAGTTCCTGGCGCCGTACGCCGGCGTGGCGATGGGCGAGGAGTTCCTGGAGACCGGTCGCGATGCACTGTGCATCTACGACGACCTGAGCAAGCACGCCTGGGCGTACCGACAGGTCTCGCTGCTGATGCGTCGCCCGCCCGGACGCGAGGCGTACCCCGGTGACATCTTCTACGCCCACAGTCGCCTGCTCGAGCGCGCAGCGCGCCTCTCCGAGGCGAGTGGCGGCGGTTCGCTGACCGCCCTGCCGATCATCGAGACGCAGGCCGGCGATGTATCGGCCTACATCCCGACCAACGTGATCAGCATCACCGACGGCCAGATCTTCCTGCAGTCGGACCTCTTCAACCAGGGCCAGCGGCCCGCGGTGAACGCCGGCATCAGCGTCAGCCGCGTGGGTGGCAACGCCCAGATCAAGGCGATGCGCCAGGTCGCGGGCAAGATGCGCCTGGACCTGGCCCAGTACCGCGAGCTCGCCGCCTTCGCGCAGTTCGCGTCGGACCTCGACAAGGCGACGCGCGATCAGCTGACCCGCGGTGAGAAGACGACCGAGATTCTCAAGCAGCCCCAGTTCGCTCCGCTCGCGGTTGAAAAGCAGGTGGCGATCATCTGGACCGTCACTAATGGATACCTCGACGATGTCGAGACGCCGCGGATCCGCGAGTTCGAGACCGGCCTCTACCGGCACCTTGAATCGACGTACCCGAAGCTGCTGCCGGCGATCGCCAAGGAGAAGGCGCTCTCCGACGAGATAATCAAGCAACTGCAGGTGGCGGTCGTCGAATACCGTCGCCAGGGCGACTACGGCAAGGAAGGCGAGACGGCCCCGGCCGACGAGTCGCCTGCATCCGACTCGACCGCATCCGAGCCGCCCGCAGCCCCGAAGCCGCAACCGGTCGCGAAGGCGAAAGCCGCCCCGAAGGCGAAAGCCGCCCCGAAGCCCAGGGCGGCAGCCAAGCCGAAGAAGGGGACCGCTGAGTAGATGGCAACCCTTCGCGAGGTCCAACGCCGGATCGGCAGCGTCCGCAACATCGCCCAGATCACCCGAGCGATGCAGATGGTCGCGGCCTCGCGCATGAAACGCGCCCAGGACGCGATCCTCGCCGCCAGGCCGTACTCCGATGAACTGCGCAGCGCGCTCGGTCGGGTGGCGGCTGCGGCGGGTGAGGAGATAGATCCGCTCCTGGCTCGGCGCCCGGTGCATCGGGTCGGCCTGGTGGTAATCACCACGGACCGCGGTCTCGTCGGCTCGCTGAACTCGAACGCGATTCGATACGTGCTGCGCCACATTGCCGAGCGTGGCGCCGCCGAGGGAGCCGAGCGAGTCGAGATAGCCGCGGTGACGGTCGGGCGCAAGGGGCGCGACGCGCTGCGGCGGGCCGGCGTCCCGGTGGTTGCGCACTTCGCCCAGTTCGGCGACCGCCCCGCGTTTGCGGAAGTGACGCCGATCGCGCGCCTGGTAACCGCAGACTTCCTGGCCGGCGCCTACGACGAGATCGCCATCGCCTACTCGACCTTCGTCACCACGCTCACCCAGCGGCCGGAGATTCGCACGGTGCTGCCGGTCGTCCCGGAGACGATGGGCGACGAGGCGCGGGAGTCGAACGACGAGTATCTCTTCGAGCCAACACCGGAGGCGGTCATCGGTCGCCTGCTGCCGCACTACGTGGCCGTCGACATCTATCGCGCCGTCCTCGAGAACCGCGCGTCCGAGCAGTCGGCCC
>JAOUHE010000161.1 GCA_029865285.1 Chloroflexota bacterium | reverse complement strand
GAGCAATGCGCCGAGCGCCGGTTTGAGGTACACGAAGCGGTGCATGAGCCCCGCGAGCAGGAAGTAGAGCGAGCGCAGGCCGAGGATCGCAAAAGCGTTCGAGGTGTAGACCAGGAACGGATCGTTGGTCACTGCGAAGATGGCCGGCACCGAGTCGATGGCGAACACCACGTCGGTCGCCTCGACCACCACCAGGACCGCGAACAGCGGCGTGGCCAGGCGCCGGCCGGCCTCGCGGACGAAGAACCGCTGCCCCCGATAGTCGGCGGTCACCGGCACGAAGCGGCGGACGAGGCGCAGGACGATATTCCGCTCCGGGTCGATCGCGTGTCCCCGCGCCAGCGCCATCCGCACGCCGGTGAAAACCAGGATCGCGCCGAACACGTAGAGCGTGGCGTGGAACGCCTCGAGCAGCGCGGCACCGCCGGCGATGAAGACGCCACGCAGCACGATGGCGCCGACCACCCCCCAGAACAGGACTCGATGCTGGTAGGCGGCGGGGACGGCGAAGTACGCGAACAGCATCGCAAAGACGAACACGTTGTCCATCGAGAGGCTGTACTCGATGAGGTAGCCGGCCAGGTACTCGGTGCCGGCCGTGGCGCCACGCCAGCTGAAGATCAGAGCGCCGAACGCGAGCCCCAGGCTCACCCAGACCGTCGTCCAGATCGCCGCTTCACGCACCGTGACGACATGCGCATGGCGGTGGAAGGCGAGCAGATCCAGCGCGAGCAGGCCGGCGATGACGCCAAAGAACAGAGCCCAGAACCAGAGATCGACCGACACCATCAACCCCTCAAGGCAGGGTGATTGAAAGAGCAGCTCCGCGAGCGGCTCCTTCGTGCGAATTCGTGCCTGAATGAGTGGCGTGCCCGAGAGGACTCGAACCTCCGACCTTCAGGTCCGCAACCTGACGCTCTATCCACTGAGCTACGGGCACGTGCGCGACGACGATGGCGGAGAGGGAGGGATTCGAACCCTCGGAAGAGGAAACCCCCTTCAACGGTTTAGCAAACCGCCGCACTAGGCCACTATGCGACCTCTCCGCGAGCGGCGCCGATGATAGCATGGGACCGTCGGAACGCCGCCTCCGAAAGCAGGTTCCGGACCACCCATCGGCACCCTGACAGCCAGCAGGACGACCCGTGCAGCGCCTACCCGTCATCGGCCAGTCCTTCACCCATTCCGCCGTCGAGGCGGTGCTGCAGGCCGGCTTCGAGGCGACCGGGACGGCGATCGCGATGGAGCGCTGGGAGAAGCGGCCGCACAAACTGGCCGACGCCTTTGAGCAGCTCCGCAAGCCGGAGTTCGCCGGCGCGCTGATCGCGGCCCCCCACAAGGAGCGCGCCGCGACCATGGTCCACGCGCTCTCCCCCGACGCCAAGAGCAGTGGCGCTGTGAACCTCATCGTCCGCGACGGCTCGCGGCTGCGCGGCCACAACACCGATGTCGATGGCGTGCGGGCTGGCCTCGCATCGATCCTCCCCAAGGTGCAGGGCAGGTGGCCGCGACAGGCGGTGGTGCTGGGCGCCGGCGGCGGAGCGCGAGCGGTGGTGACCGTGCTGGTCACCTCGGGATTCCTGCACATCGCGGTCTTCAACCGGCACCTGCATCGGGCCGAGGCGGTGGTGGCCCATCTGGGCCGGTCGGCGCGACACGTCGAACTTCGAGCCATGCCCTGGCACGAGACGATCCTGGAGGCCGAGCTTGGCCGAGCGAAGCTGGTTGTCAACGCCAGCGGCATCGGGGTCGAAGAGGACAGCAGTCCCCTGCCGGCGGGCCTGCTGCCGGGCGACGTGTACCTGCTCGACCTCGTCCTGAATCACGCGAGTACGCCGCTCATGCGGGAGGCCGCGGAACGTGGGGCGACGGTGGCGAACGGGCAGGGCTCGTTCCTTGCCAGCTCTGCGGCCACCTTCCGCCTGCTCACCGGGACCGACGCTCCGGCCGACGTGCTGCGCGCAGCACTGGCAACCGAACTGGGACTCCCCGAGGAGGGAGCCGCCGTGGTCGGCGACTAGGGGCGGTGATGTTCTACACGGGCGGCTGGGTCCACGTGATCTGCGGCTGCATGTTCTGCGGCAAGACCGACGAGATGCTGCGCCTGCTGCGCCGCTTCTCGATTGCCGGGCGTCGCGTGGTTCTGATCAAGCCGCGCCTGGACACCAGGACCGATGAAGCGACGGTGGTCTCACGCTCCGGGGCGCACCACCGTGCTGCGACCGTCGACGACTCGCGCGGGATCGACGCGGTCGTCGGCAACGCCGATATCGTGGCGATCGAGGAGGGGCAGTTCTTCGACGAGGCGCTGCCCGACGTGGTGACTCGCCTGGCCGATGCGGGCAAGCAGGTCCTCGTCACCGGACTCGACACTGATTTCCGCGGGATCCCGTTCGGGGCGATGCCGCGCCTGATGGCGCTGGCCGACCAGGTCACCAAGCTGACCGCCATCTGCATGGTCTGCGGCGAGCCGGCGACGCGCACGCAGCGGCTGATCGACGGAGAACCCGCGCCGGCAGACTCGCCGCTCATCGTGATCGGCGGGATGGGCGACGAGAAATACGAAGCACGATGCCGGCAGCACCATGAGGTACCGGCCGCCCAATTGGCGTGAGGGCAAGCCCCTAGAAGAAGGTCATCACCGCGTAGGTGGCGATCCCCGCGACCGACGCCGAGAGGATGGTGCCCCACGCCAGATCGACCCCGGTAACGATCGCCGGCCAGTCGCGAACGGTGGCCTGGTTCGTCAGGTCGTACGTGGCGTAGGCCACCAGGCCAAAGAGTGCGCCGCGCCACAGCCCCTCCAACGCCGAAGCGGCATCGGTGCCGGGGATGACGGCAAAGACGGTCAGGCCGATGGCATACAGCAGGTAGAAGACACCGGCCGCCGCCCAGTTCGGCTTCTCCGCCATCAGGTAGCCGAGGTGCCGGCGGTAGAAGGTGCGCGCCACCAGGCCGAGCCAGACGCCGTCGATGACGATGAACACGCCGACCGTCGCGAGGAACTCGGTCATCGGTGCAGTTCTCGCAGGGCAGCGTTCTGGCGCTTTTCGGCGTACATCGCCGTGTCGGCACGTTTGGACAGGTCTTCGAGGGCCTCGGGCCGGGCCGGATCGAAGTTCGCGCTGCCGACACTGGCGGCGAGGGCGAACGGGGCGTCCGCCGCGCTGTTGCGCTCTGCGAGCGCTTCGCGCAGGAGGGCAAGCGATCGGCCGGCGTCCGCCGCGGCCACGGCGAGGACCGCGAACTCATCACCCCCGAGGCGCGCGATGAGATCCGACCCGCGGAAGGCGAGAACGAGGAGGCGCGCGAACTCACGCAGGGCCTCGTCGCCGGCATCGTGGCCCAGGCGGTCGTTGATAACCTTGAGCCCGTCGAGGTCGAGATACAGCAGCGTCGCGGGCAGCCCGCGGCGGGTGCAGATCTCGAGGATCTTGGACCCGAGCAGGTCGAATCCTCGACGGTTTGTCAGTCCGGTGAGCGCGTCGCCGGTGGCGAGCTGAACCGCGGCGATCTCGCGCTCGACCATCTCGGCCAGGTCGCGAAGTGACTCCGTGTCGGAGGCCGAGAGGTCACGCGGCACGCGATCGATGACGCACAGCGTGCCGAGCTTCCCGCCGTCGGGACCGGCGATCGGGTATCCGGCGTAGAAGCGGATCCCCGGGTCAAATACGACGAGCGGGTTGTCGGCGAAGCGTGGGTCGACGGTGGCATCGGGAACGTACAGCACCTCGCTGCCGAGGATCGCATGCGCACAGAATGATTGTTCGCGTGGCGTCTCTGGTACGTCGAGCCCGATTACCGACTTGAACCATTGCCG
>JAOUHE010000029.1 GCA_029865285.1 Chloroflexota bacterium | reverse complement strand
CCGTTGGCGATGTGGTGCAGCGCCGGCGACGTGCCGCAGTGGTACATCCACACGCCGGCGTAGTCGGCGGTCCACTCGTACAGCTTCTCCTCGCCGGGGTTGATGCTGGTCATCTCGTCGTTCCAGGCGACCTGCGACGAATGGAAGTCGACCGAGTGCGGCAGCAGGCTGTCGGCCGGGTTCTTGAGATGAATCCGGATGGTGTCCCCGACCTTGACCCGAATCACCGGACCCGGGACGCTGCCGGTGCCCGGCGTGCTGGCAAATGTCCAGACCTTCTGAACGAAGCCATCGGCGACGGTCATCTCCTTCTCTTCGATGATCAGGTCGATGTCGTGCACGGTCCCGCTCAGCAGCGCGGGCGCCGTCGCATCGCGCAGCTCGTAGGGCGGCGCGTTGGGATCCTTCTCGACCCCGGTCGAGGGTGCGGGCCCGCCATGGCTGTCGCCACTGGCTGACGGCGCGGCGGACGTTGATGCCTGCGGCGTCGGCGAGGCGCTGGCCGTGGCATTGGGGTTGCCGGAGACGACGGCGTAGATGAGGGTCAGCAGCAACACGCTGACCACGGCGGACCCGTAGATGAAGATCCTTCCCATATTCCCTTTCCTGCCCGGCTCGGCGGGCTGCGGAGTCCAATGCCGCGCATTACGCCAGAAATGCCTCGGGCTGTCGAGGGGCCGAACGGCCCGTATTCAACATTGCCATCGGCTGGCGGCCGCTCCGCTAGGCTAGGGCCGATGATCAGGGCAGCCGACCCGCTTACCTGGGAGGAACGCGCACGACGGGCGGAGGAGCGCCTCGCTGCGCTTGACGAAGCCATCCGCGGCATCTCCGGTGTCCTGACCCTCGACCGCGTGCTGCAACTCATCGTGGACCGCGTCCGCGACCTGGCCGACGCGGAGTACGCGGCGCTCGGCATCGTCGATGCGGATGGGGTGATCGAGCGATTCCTGACCAGCGGCATGAGCCAGGCGGCTCGCGACCGGATCGGCGCGTTCCCGCGTGGCCTCGGCCTGCTGGGCCTCATCATTCGAGACGGGCAGACGCTGCGCCTCCCTGACATCGGCACCGACCCCCGCCGCTCGGGGTTTCCGCCCAACCATCCGCCGATGCACTCGTTCTTGGGCGTTCCGGTCAAGGTCAAGGGCAACGCGGTGGGCGACCTGTACCTGACCAACAAGCGCGGCGCGACCGAGTTCTCGGAGGATGACGAGCTGCTCGTGGAGCGATTCGCGCTACATGCTGGCCTCGCCATCGAGAATGCCCGCCTCAGCCAACAGGTTCAGGCGCTCGCCGTCGTGGAGGAGCGCGAGCGGATCGGACGTGACCTGCACGACGGCATCATCCAGCGCATCTACGCGGTCGCCCTGGGGCTCGACGATCTTCCCCAGACGATCGTCACCGACCCGGCTGGCGCCGCCGAGCGGGTCGATCGCGCCATCGACGCACTGCACGCCGCCATCAGCGAGATTCGCACCTTCATCTACGGGCTGCGCCCGGGCCTGCAGGAGGCGGGTGACATCGTGTCCACCCTTGAGACGCTGGCCGAGGAGCTGCGGCTGCAATCGTCGCTCGAGATCGTGGTCGACGCAGACGTCCCGATCGACCTGCCGTCGGACATCGCGGCCGAAGTGTCTAACGTGGCACGCGAGGCGCTCAGCAATGCTGCGCGTCATGCGGCGGCCAACCTCGCGCGGGTCGTTATCGAGGAGACGGCTGACGGGCCGCGCCTCGTGGTGGCAGACGACGGACGGGGATTCGACCCTGCGACACCCCTGGACGCGACCCACAACGGGCTGGCCAACATGCGCGCGCGGGCAGCGCGGATCGGCGGTCGGCTGGAGATCGAGAGCGGACCCGGCCGCGGTACCCGTATCATCCTGTCGCTGCCACCATCGAAGTGAGCAGCACGCGGACCGCGGCGACCGCGCACACAGAAGACACGTGGAGGGACCGTCGGGGCATGACCGGGGACACAACCGCGCCGCACCCGCTGCGTCTGCTCGTCGTCGATGACCACGAGGTCGTGCGAGAAGGGCTCGTGGCGCTCCTCTCGCGGCGCCCCGAGTTCCAGGTCGTCGCCGAGGCTGGCACCGTCGCAGAGGCGCTGCTCGCCGCACGCCGCTTTGAGCCGGACCTCGTGATCATGGACATCCGCCTCCCGGACGGGTCCGGGATCGAGGCCTGCCGCGAGATTCGCGCTGAATTCCCCAAGATACGGGTCGTGATGCTGACCTCGTACCCGGACGAGGAGGCGGTCCTCTCGGCGATCCTGGCGGGTGCCAGCGGGTACCTCCTCAAGCAGGTGCGGGGGCGCGACCTGGTCAGTGCCCTCGAGGCGGTCGGCCGCGGCGATTCGCTGCTCGACCCGGCGGTGACCGAGCGAGTCCTCGAACGGGTGCGACGTGTCGCCAACGGCCAGGAGCACGACGAGCTGGCCGATCTCACCGCCCAGGAGCGCAAGATCCTCATGCTGGTGGCCGAGGGGAAGACGAACAAGGAGATCGCTACCGAGGTCTTCCTCTCCGACAAGACGGTGAAGAACTACGTCAGCAGCATCCTCTCCAAGTTGAGCCTCCAGCGCCGCGCCCAGGCCGCCGCGTTCGTGGCCAAGCACCGGCTCGGCGAGGGCGGCTCCTAGCCTTCTACTCTCCCCGGACCGCGCAGGATCGCCCCAGCAGGGCGATCGAGGCCAGCATGGTCGCTCCTGCCGTGGCCGCGCCGGCAAAGCCCATCCACCCAGAGGCGAACGAGCCGATCGTCACCAGCGCGGCGCCGATGTTCCACGCCACGAGCCGGACGGTGGCACCGCGGGCGAGCTCCCGACGCTGGAGCGCGTGGCGAGCCGCGTCGCCCGGTCCAACCGACGGGACCAGGTGGCTCCACGCACCCACCAGCGCCTGCATGACCCAGCCGATGATGAGCGGCCCGATCGTGTGCTGGAGCGACCAGCCGGCGGGCCGCACCCCGTACGTCAGGAGGTCCGCGCACAGGATGGCGGTCCCGATCACGAACCAGCCAACCGCTGCCGACAGGTGCCCGATCGTCAGCCGATGCCAGGCGGGATCGGTCGTCCAGGTGCCGCGCCCTGACCACGATCCGACGGCCACCAACGCGAGCGCCGCGGCACCGGCCACCACGGAGAGGGCGCCAACCTGCGCGAGCGGCGCCCATGCCACGGTGTGGCCGAGAGCGGTGATCGGCGCGCCCAATCCGACGCCGGCGACCAGCACGACGAGGGCCGGGCGCGACCGGATCCGCGAGCCGACGACCGTCGGATAGAGGTGGATGAGCGTCGCCGCCACCACGAGCGACACGAAGCCGACGAGGTTCAGCCAGGCGTGCGCCGGCTTGAGGCCGAGCCAGGCGCCACCGAGGGACTCCACATAGCCGAGCCGCAAGATGGCCAGGCCGACGGCAAAGGCTGCGTTTGCCAGGGCAAGCCCATAGGCCACCTCGACGACCCCGAACCGGCGGCCAAGGCCGGCCCGCGCGGGAATGAAGGCTGTGGCGGCACTCGTCACGATTCCGGCCAGGTACGCCGATGCGCCCACGAGCCCGGCCTGGGTCAGGCCGCGCGGAAACGCGACGGCAATCGTGGCGGCGCCGCCCGCGATCAGCGCCAGCCCGACGAGGCGGAAGCGGCCCGGGGCGGGGCGGGCACCCGCCAGCGAAATGGTGAAGTGCGGCACGAGCGCCGCAATGGCAAGCCCGGCACCACCCGCCAGGGCCAGATGCAGGGGCAGCCAGGTGCCACTCCCGGCAGGCCCGGTCAGGGAGACGATGACCGCGGCAGCCACGAATCCGGCGGCGCCGACGATGCCGATCAGGACAACCCGACGTTCGGGCATGCGGTCAACTCGCTGCGGGCCGGGCGCACCTCCGAGGGAGATGAGCCCGGAGACGGGTGGCGGTGGCAGACGGGGGTCGGTGCCCATGCACGCATCAAACCAGAAGCGGGCTGCACCGCGACGGGCCGATTGGCCCCCGGCGTGTGACAGGCGTCCCGTATTTCGGGCCTTCCGGCACGCACCCCATACGACCCCTGGTCGGTAGCCTGAGAGGCGAGGTCCGTCCCTCCACGGACCGATGCGATCGCCGGCCCGCTTCACCCGCGCGCCGGCGATCCGCTTCCTGTATCAGTCCCGCCCGATCCGTCCCATGTGCGTGTCGACGGCTACTCCCATCGGAAGAGCCTGACGGCGAGGATGAAGGCGATCACCGCCCAGACGCCCATTCCGAGCAACTGCGGCCCAAGCGACGTCAGGCCGGCGCCATCATTGACGATCGAGCGCAGCGCCTCGTTCACGTACGTGAGCGGCATGTACCCGGTGACGGCGGCCAGGAAGTCCGGCATGGCGTCTCTCGGGAAGAAGACGCCCGACAGGAACATCATCGGCAGGCTGATCAGGTTGGCGACCGGCGCCGCCTGGTCCTCGTTCTTGGCCCATCCGGCGATCGCGAAGCCGACCGCCAGGAAGATGACCGAGCCGAGCATGACGACCACCGCCAGGCTGGCATAGTCGCCGAACATCTGGAGGCCGAACCAGATGCCGACGCCGAGCAGGATGGCCACCTGGAACGAGGCAATGATCAGCCGCGCGGCAACCTGCGCACCCAGGAAGTAGACCGGCGAGGTGGGCGTGGCGAACAGGCGCCGCAGCGCACCGGTCCGCTTCAGTTGCACGAAGCCGAATGCCACGCTGAACAGGCCGAGCTGCATGACGGTCATGCCCACGATGCCGGGGACCAGGAAGTCGATGTAGCCAAGGTCGCGGGCAGCCACCTGCTCGACGACCACCATGGAGGCAGGCAGGTCGGTGGAGCCGGCGGCGATGCGGAAGACGATCGAGTTGACGATCAGCGCACCGATCCGGGCGTCCTGCCGTGAACTCGTCGCAGCGAAGGCGTTGAGCGGCTGGAAGTCGCCGCCCTGCCCCCAGCCGGCTGGGATGACGAGGCCGAGTTCGAGGTCCCCAGCCCTCAGCGCAGCCTGCATCTCACCGCTGTCGGGAGCAGTGACCTCGAACGACTCGACACCGTTGATGGCGGAGACGAGGCTGCGACTGATCTCGGAGTCGGCGTCATCGACGATGCCCAACGAGATGGTGGTGCTGCCCTCGAGGTTCAGCACGCCGAAGATGAGCATGATGATCAGGGGCAGGAAGAGGCTGAAGAAGACAGCGGCGCGGTTGCGCACGAACATGCGGACGCTCGCGACGAAGAGGGCCAAAAACACGCCGGGTCGGATGCCGAACGGCCGCATCGGTCAGTCCTCGTCCCGGAGATCGTGCCCGGTCAGGTCGAGGAAGACGTCCTCCAGGTTGGCGAGCCGCTCAACACGCTCCTTCGCGAAACCCCGGCCGAGCAGCGAGCCGACAAGCTTCGCCGGCGTGTCGAGCGCGATGATCCGTCCGCGATCCATGATCGCGACGCGGTCACACAGCTCCTCCGCCTCCTCCATGTAGTGGGTGGTCAAGACGACGGTGTGGCCCCGCTCGCGGATCTGCCGAACCAGCCCCCACAGGTGGCGCCGGGCCTGCGGGTCGAGGCCGGTGGTCGGCTCGTCGAGGAACAGGACGCGCGGCTCGTTGACGAGCGCCGCGGCGATGCTGAAGCGCTGCTTCTGTCCGCCGGAGAGGGTGCGCACCTGGGAGCGCGCCTTCTCGGTAAGCTCGACATCGGCCAGCAGCTTCGGGGCATCCACGCGGCGTCCGTAGAGGTGGCCGAACAGCTGCAGCAGCTCGACCAGGTTCAACTCGTCGAAGAAGCTCGACGCCTGGAGCTGGATGCCGATCCGCGCCTTGACCGCCCGCGGATCGCGACTGACGTCGATCCCATCGACTACGGCAGTGCCGGAATCGATTGTCCGCATCCCCTCGATCATTTCGAGGGTGGTGGTCTTGCCGGCTCCGTTCGGTCCCAGGATCCCGAACACCTCGCCCTCGGCGACCTCGAAGCCGACACCGTCCACCGCCTGCAGAGCGCCGTAGCGCTTGCGCAGGTCGCGCGCAGAGATGATCGCGGAGGCGGACGAGGTGGTCACGGGACGGCCGATGGTAGCCGAGCCGTCGCGGCGTGGTTACGCGATCAGGCGGCTATAGAGCTCCAGGGTCCGCGCAGCCACGGCTGGCCAGCCGAACTGCTCCACGGCACGGCGGCGGCCGGCGCGACCCATCGCCACCCGACGCGCGGGATCGGCCACGAGGTCGTTGATGGCCCCGGCGAGGTCGCGCGCAAAGCGGTCGGGATCGACCGGGCTCATCGGCTGATGCGGGGAGAGCTCGAGCGGCACCAGGATGCCGGTCTCACCGTCAACCACCACCTCGGGGATGCCACCGACCGCTGAGGCCACCACCGCGCCCTCGCAGGCCATCGCCTCGAGGTTGGTGAGCCCGAACGGTTCGTAGACCGACGGACAGACGAAGACGGCCGCGTGGCTGTACAGCTGCCGAATCGCCTCGCGGCTGAGCATCTCGGGGATCCAGATGACCCCTGAGCGGTCCCGCTGCGCCTCGGCCACGCCGGCGGTCACCTCCGCGGCCAGCTCGGCGGTATCGGGCTGCCCGGCGGCAAGGACGACGCCGATCCCCGGGTCGAGGTGCCGGATCGCACGAAGCAGGTGGACGATCCCCTTCTGGCGCGTGATGCGGCCGACGAACAGGGCATACGGCTGGTCCGGGGCGATCCCGTGTTCCGCCAGGACGTCGGTCGCCGGATCCGGGACGAAGAAGGTCGCATCGATGCCGTTGTGGATCACCTCCACCCGCTCGGGCGGCACGGCGAACAGGCGCAGGACGTCGTCGCGCGTGTCGCCGCTGACGGCAATCACCGCGTCGGCAGCTTCGAGGGCGGTGCGCTCCACCCAGCTCGACAGGTCGTAGGCGCCGCCCAGCTGCTCGCGCTTCCACGGACGCAGCGGCTCGAGGGAATGGACCGTCACCACCAGCGGCAGCCCGTAGGCGCGCTGGACGAGCAGCCCGCCGAAGTGGCTGTACCAGGTATGGCAATGCACGAGGTCGGCGTCCACCGGGTCAGCGGTCATCGCCAGATCGCGGCCGAGCGCCTCGAAGGCGGGCCGCAGGCGGGCGTCGGGACCGCCCGTCCCGTCCGGCGGGGCGTATCCGCGGACTCGCCAGCCGGGGGCCGTCTCGTCCTGTTCGCCGAAGGTACGGATGTCGAGGTCCAACTGTCCGCGCAGCGCGGATGTCAGCTCCGCCACGTGCATCCCAGCACCTCCGTAGACATTGGGCGGGAATTCGTTGGTCAGGACAAGGGCCTTCATCATTCGTAGGGTAGCGTTCTCACCCGAACCGAAACGTCGGGCTGGACGCCGATACTCCCCGGTAGTATCCTGCCAGAACGATGAGTACTCCCCTCGCGACTGCGCAGATGACCGATCCCCCGGCCCCGATGATCGAGCTCAGCCTGCCGGTGGTCGGCATGACCTGCGCGTCGTGCGTGACGCGCATCGAGCGCTTCCTCAACCGATCCGACGGTGTCGACGAGGCGGTCGTTAATCTCGCCACTGAGCGGGCCACGGTGCGGTTCGACCCCGCGCGGATCGACCGCGCGGGGATCGTGGGCGCCATCGAGGCCGCCGGCTACGAGGTCGCGCCGCAGGCCGTCGCCGCGAACGAGGCGGGAGTCGAGGACGACACCGAAGAGCGCGCGCGTGCCGCCGATCGGCGCGTGCTGCTGCGCGACGCCCTGGCATCCACCGCCATCGGCCTGGCCATGATGGTGGTCGCCCTGTGGCCCGGCGGCGTGCCGTGGCCAATGGAGCGGATCAATGTCTGGATGCTCGCCCCCGCCACGATCGTGCAGTTCGTGTATGGGCGCCGCTTCATGGTCGCCGCGGCCAAGGGGCTGCGACACGGCGACCTGACCATGGACACGCTCGTCTCGATGGGCACGCTGGCCGCCTACGGCTATTCGCTGGGCATCACCCTGGCGGGCGCCGACATGGAGACGTACTTCGACAGCGCTGCGGTGATCATCGGCCTGGTCCTGCTGGGCCGGTGGCTGGAGGCGCGCGCCAAGGGACAGGCGGCCGGCGCCGTCAAGGCGCTCCTGAAGCTGCGTCCCACCACCGCCCGCGTGCTGCGGGATGGGACCGAGGCTGACGTGCCGATCGACCAGGTGCGGGTCGGCGATCTGGTGCGAGTACGCCCCGGTGAGCGGGTGCCGGTCGACGGGGTATTGATCGACGGATCCTCGGCGATCGACGAGTCGATGCTGACCGGGGAGTCGATGCCGGTCGACAAGCGGCCCGGAGACGACGTGGTGGGCGCGACGCTGAACGCCTCCGGCTCCTTCGTGATGCGCGCGGAGCGCGTGGGGCGCGACACGACCCTGTCCCAGATCGCGCGCCTCGTAGAGCAGGCGCAGGGATCGAAGGCACCGATCCAGCGAGTGGTGGACGTGGTGACTGCACGCTTCGTCCCAGCGGTGGTGGCCATTGCGGTGGCCGCCTTCGCCGGATGGATGCTGCTCGGTCCCGAGCCGCGTCTACCGGCGGCCCTCGGCGCAGCCATCGCGGTGCTGATCATCGCCTGCCCGTGCGCCATGGGCCTGGCCACGCCGACCGCGATCATGGTCGGCACCGGTAAGGGGGCGGAGGCCGGCATCCTGGTCCGCGACGGCGCGGCGCTCGAAAACGCGCAGCGTGTCACCGCAGTGGTGCTCGACAAGACCGGCACCATCACGCGTGGTGCGCCGGAGGTCGTGACGGCACGATCGCTGGAAGGAACCTCCGATGACCAGCTGCTGATCCTCGCCGCAGCCGCAGAACAGGGCAGCGAGCATCCGCTCGCCGAGGCGATCGTGCGCAGGGCCGCCCAGAGCGGCATCGTTCTTCCCGTCGCCGGCGAGTTCGCCGCGATTCCAGGCGACGGCGTGCGGGCCCTGGTGGATGGTCATTCGCTGCTGGTCGGCAATGAGCGGCTGCTCGCGGAGGCTGGCGTCGACGCGGAACCGCTTGCCGGACCTGCGGCTGAGGTCGCCGAGGCGGCGCAGACTCCGGTACTCGTCGCGATCGACGGTCGAGCGGCAGGCGTGTTCGGCATCGCCGATACCGTCAAGCCCGAATCGGCCGAAGCGATCCGTCGGCTGCAGTCGGCCGGGCTGGAGGTCTGGATGCTGACCGGCGACCGGGTCGCCGTGGCACGGGCGATCGGCGCGCAGGTGGGCATCCCGCCGGAGCGCATCCTGGCCGAAGTACGTCCCGCAGACAAGGCGGCCAAGATCGCCGAGCTGCAGGCGGCAGGCGCAACGGTGGCCATGGTCGGCGATGGCATCAACGACGCGCCGGCGCTTGCCCAGGCGGACCTCGGCGTGGCGATCGGCACGGGCGCAGACGTGGCGGTCGAGGCCTCCGACATCACGCTGGTCGGCGACGACCTGCGCTCGGTGCCAACGGCGATCCGGCTCTCGCGCGCCACGATGCGCACCATCCGCCAGAACCTCGGGTGGGCGTTCGGCTACAACGCGCTGCTCATTCCGGTGGCAGCCGGGGCGCTCTACCCGCTCACCGGCTGGCTCCTCTCCCCCGCCCTGGCGGCCGGCGCCATGGCGCTCTCGAGCGTCAGCGTGGTATCGAATTCCCTGCGGCTGCGCCGCTTCCGTGCAACCTAGTCAGCCACCCCAGTTCAGAAAGGACCGATGAGACCGATGGAGACCCTGGAGATGGCCGCGAAGGCCAAGGACCCCGTGTGCGGCATGCACGTGAATCCCGAGGTCGCCCGAGCGGCCGGTCTCACCGCCGAGCACGGCGGCGAGGAGTACTACTTCTGCGGGCGCGGCTGTCGCCTCGAGTTCCTCGACGACCCGAAGCGCTTCTTCAGCCCGGACTACGTGCCAAGCATGTAGCGGGCGGCCCGGTCCCTAGCCAGCAGCGGGCAGACCGTCGCGCAGGGTCGACAACGCTCCCGCCTCCACACCGAGACGACGCCACGCTTCTGCGGGCGCAGGTCGGCCGAATAGAAAGCCCTGCGCGAACGGGACACCGAGGCGGCGAAGCACGTCGCGCTCGCTTGCGTGCTCGAGGCCCTCGGCGATGAGAAGACAGCCGGTGTCGCGAGCGAAGTAGACCATGCCGGCAACCATCGCCTGGCGCGCCGGATCGGATTCGATGCCACGCACGAGCGCCAGGTCGAGCTTCACGTACCTCGGCCGCAATTCGACCACGTGCCGAAGGCTGGCGAACCCCGCGCCGGCATCGTCAACGGCGATGTCGACGGAACCGGCCAGCTGATCCAGCGCGGCCCGTGCCGCCGGATAGTCGTCGATCGCCATTCGCTCGGTGATCTCGAGCACGACAGGTCGTCGCTTGGCGAGTTCCAACAATCGGAGCAGCCGCGGATCGTCGAGCCAGGCCGGGGACACGTTGATGCTGACCCACGCACGACTGGGGAGCTTGGCTGCAGCGACCAGCGCGGACCTCGCGGCGGCGGCCTCGAGTTCGGTACCCATGCCCACTGCCTCGGCCTCGGCGAACCGGGTCTGCGGGGGCGTCCCGTCCGCGAAGCGGGTGAGGGCCTCGTAGCCGACCACGCTGCCGTCGTTGATGCGGACAACCGGCTGGAAGACCGACGCGAACCCGCGGTCGGCAATGAGCCGCTCGACCTCGACCCGGGTCTCCGCCGTGGATCGACGCGAATCCAGCTCGGGGACGAGGAGTGCCCCTGCGACGGAGGCGATTTCGGTGAGGCTCGGCAACCAGCGTGCACCGACGGTCGTGCCGATCGCGCTGGTCGAGCCGATGGCGAGCAGGCCGTGGACGGTGCCACCATTCCCAAACGGCGCGTATGCGGCGATCTTGAGCCCGAATCGATGCCAGGACCTCAGGTATGCGGCCTCGCCCCGCATACCGCGCCACTCGTCGATCCATGGCCCGGTGGCGCTCTCGCGAAGGTACTGGGCGCGCTGATCGGGGATCGGTTGACCGACCTGGACCGGCGTTTCGCCGCCGGCGGTCAGGCCAAGCGGGATGACCGACCCGTCGAGGGCGAATTCGTACAGGACCGCCACGTCGACGTGCTGGAGACGCGACAGTTCGCGACAGATGGCGGCGGCGGTCTCCAGGGCTGGGCGCGCGGCCGGAAGTCGTTGCAGCGCCTCACCCACCCGTCGACGCTCGGAGATCTCCAACTCCAGGTCAGCCTGGAAGCCCATCTCCCGGGTGACATCGAACATCACCCCATGCACGACAGGGCCATCGGGGGTCCGCAGAACCGCCGCCTGGTCCCTGACCCAGATGGTTCGTCCATTGCGGGCGCGAAGCCGGTACAGGTAGGTGAAAGTGCCACCGGCCGCTTCGCCGGCGGCCAGTTCGGCGACGGCTCTGCGGCGATCTTCTGGGTGCAACCGGCGTTCCCACAGGCCGCTGTCGCCGAGCCATTGAGCCGGCGTATAGCCGAAGATCGACTCGATCTGCGGGCTCACATACCGTCCGATGCCACCGATCTCGTCGGCGTAGGCGACGCCGGGCAGGTGCTCCACCAGCGACTGGAAGAGCGCCTCGGCGCCTGCGTCTTGCCCTGCGGCGCGGTGGTTCGTAGAGAGATCGCGCATTGGCCCCTACCCTATCGGCGCCACCGGCGGTACCGATACCGGACCCTAGTACGGCCGCCTGCACTGGAGGTACCACCGGCGGCCAGCGCCGGGCTGCGCCGTGAACGGTAGACTCGCGCCGATGCCGCTCATCTCCACCCGCGCACTTACCAAGCGCTACGGGTCACACGTCACCGCCCTCGATGACCTGACGCTCGACGTCGACCCGGGGATCATCGGACTGGTGGGAGCCAACGGCGCCGGCAAGAGCACGCTGCTCAAGATCCTGCTCGGCCTCCTGGAGCCGACCAGCGGCAGCGCCACGGTGATGGGGATGGATGTCGTTACCCAGGGCACACAGATCCGACAGCTGGTCGGCTACCTCCCGGAGCACGACTGCCTTCCGCCGGACGTCTCCGCGACCGACTTCGTCAGTCACATGGGCCGGATGTCGGGGCTGCCAGCGGCTGCCGCCCGAGAGCGGACCGCCGAGGTGCTGCGCCACGTCGGACTGTACGAGGAGCGCTATCGGCCGATCGGCGGCTACTCGACCGGCATGAAGCAGCGCGTCAAGCTGGCGCAGGCAATCGTCCACGATCCCAAACTGCTCCTCCTCGACGAGCCGACCAACGGACTCGACCCGGCCGGGCGTGACGAGATGCTCGACCTGGTCCATCGCACCGGGACCGAGTTCGGGATCGCCACCGTGGTGGCCAGCCACCTGCTCGGCGAGATCGAACGGGTCTGCAGCTTCCTGCTGGCGATCGATGCAGGGAAGCTCCTCCGAGCGGCGCCGATCGCGAGTTTCGTCGAGCACACCGGCACCCTTGGCGTGGAGCTCGAGGACGGAGCCGACCTCCTGGCCGAGCGCCTCGTGGCCGCCGGACTGGACGCCCGCGCCGATGGCCGCAGCGTGCTGGTCGACTGCCCCGACGAGCGGCCGTACGACATCGTGCGCGACGCCATCGACGACCTCGGCCTGTCGCTGACTCGCCTGGAGCAGCGCCGGCATCGGCTGGAAGACCTGTTCCGCACGGAAGGACGGACCGATGACGCCGCGTGACCCCGCGGTCGTCCCGCGCGAGAGTGCCACGGGCGCGATCTATGACCTCGGCTACCGCGGCTACACCGGCGAGCGTCTCGGCCGTCGGGCAGCGGTACTCGCGCTCTTCTCGGCGAGCCTGCGCGCCGCCTTCGGCCTCGGGCGCAGCGGCAAGGCCAAGCTCGTCCCCTGGGGCATCACGCTTATTGCCATCGTCCCCGCCGCGGTGGCCGCAGCGGTGTCGGCCATCGTGCCGGGCGGAGCGTCCCCGTTCAACTACAACAACTACCTGTGGGACATGCAGATCGTCTTCGCCCTCTTCCTCGCCGCCCAGGCACCCGAGCTGGTCAGTTCCGACCAGCGGAACCACGTCCTGTCGCTGTACTTCAGCCATGCCCTGCTGCGGAGCGACTACGCGCTCGCCAAGATCGGCGCGCTGGCGGCAGCGCTGTTCGTGCTGGCGGTGGCGCCGATGCTGGTCCTCTTCTTCGGATCGGTGCTCGTCTCGGCGGACCTGGTGGCCGCGCTCGGCGATCAGGTCGGGAACCTGGCGCAGGTACTCGGCGCGCCGATCATCTACGCCATCCCGCTCGCGGCGCTCGGGCTGGCGATCGCCGCCTGGACGCCGCGCCGCGCCTACGCCACCGGGGCGATCATCGCGGTCTTCATCGTGACCACCGCCGTCGGCGCGATCCTCGTCGAGGCCACCACCGGCAACGTGTCGCGCTGGGCGCCGCTCATCAATCCGTTCGTCGCACTCGATGGCACCCGCGACTGGCTGCTCGGAGCATCGGTCGCCGATTCCGGGGTCGCGGCAAGCCGTCTGCCCCTGCCGGTCTTCGGGTTGGAGGCGGCGGCGATTGCGTTGATCGCGGGTGCCGCGGTGATCTGGCGATATCGAAGGATGGCCGCATGACCGAGCAGGTGCAGCAACAGGCGGGCAGCCCGGCGGTGGAGCTCGCCAACGTGTCCCGCTGGTACGGCAACGTGGTGGCGGTCAACGACATCAGCTTCCGCCTCGACGGCGGGGTAACCGGACTGCTCGGACCGAACGGCGCCGGCAAGTCGACCCTCCTGCACATGATCGCCGGCTTCCTGGCCCCGTCGTCCGGAAGCGTGACGGTCGCCGGGGCGCCGTCGTGGCGCCACCCGGAGATGTACCGGCGCATCGGATTGGTGCCCGAGCACGAGGCCGTCTACCCCTTCCTGACCGCACGCCAGTTCGCCGCGGCTAACGCCCGACTGCAGGGGATGGACCGCCCCGCCGCGGATGCGGCGGCGGCGCGCGCCATCGCCATGGTGGAACTCGAAGACGCGGCGGACCGGGTCATCGGGACCTACTCCAAGGGGATGCGCCAGCGGGCCAAGGTGGCCGCCGCACTGGTCCACGACCCGTCGATCCTGCTCCTGGACGAGCCGTTCAACGGGATGGACCCCCGCCAGCGGCTGCACATGATGTCGCTCCTGCAGGGAATGGCGGCCGAAGGTCGCACGATCCTCTTCTCGTCGCACATCCTCGAGGAGGTCGAGCGGGTCGCGGATCGCGTGCTGGTGATCGTCGCGGGCAGGCTCGCCGCGTCAGGCGACTTCCGCGAGATTCGCCGGCTGATGACGGATCGGCCGCACACCTTCACCGTCCGCTCGTCCGACGACCGAGCGCTGGCGGCTGAACTCCTCCGTGAGCCGACCATCGCGGGGGCGGCGCTGGACGGCGGGCTGCTGACGGTCCGATCGACCGATTTCGGCGCCTTCAGCCGCGCGGTCAGCGGCGTGGCTCGTCGGGCGCAGATCAGTCTCCACGAGCTGCTGCCCACCGACGAGTCACTCGAATCGGTCTTCAGCTACCTGGTCCGACGATGAACAGCGTAATTGCACGGATCACCCTGCGGCAGCTGCTGAGCAGGCGACGAACGCTCCTGCTCCTCCTGCTCGGCGGCGTGCTCGTGCTGGTCGCCGGCATCTTCCGCCTGGCCGGCGAGGAGACGCGTGCCCTGCGCTTCACGGCGGGACTGCTGAACGGCCTGGGCGCCGCCACGCTGATGCCACTGGTGGCGCTCCTGTTCGGCACCGGCGCCATTGGCGCGGAGATTGAAGACGGAACCGCCGTCTTCCTACTGGCCAAGCCGATCAACCGCCGAACGGTGGTGCTGACCAAGCTTGCGGTCGCCTCCGCCTGTGCCATTGCGCTCACCGCCGGCCCGATGCTCGTGGCCGGACTGCTCGGCGCCGGCGGGCTCGGCGACGGCCTCGTGCTCGGCTTCGTCGCAGCCGCGGCCATCGGCTCGGTGATCTACACCGCCGTCTTCCTGGCGCTCAGCCTGATCACCTCGCGTGCGCTCGTGTTCGGCCTCGCATACGTGCTCATCTGGGAAGGCCTGCTGGCCGGCCTGTTCGTCGGCACGCGAACCTTCAGCGTGCGACAGATCACCCTCGCCTTCGCCGATGCCTTCGCAGACGCCCCCGAGAAGGTGTTCGACGCGCCGTTGCCGGTCGGCACGGCGGCCGTCGTGGCGGGCGTGGTGCTGGTGATCGCCACG
>JAOUHE010000160.1 GCA_029865285.1 Chloroflexota bacterium | reverse complement strand
CCGCCTGGCAGGAAGGCGCCGGCGATGACGAGGCGCTGGAGGCGGGGACGGGGGAGCCGGCGGCAGCCCTGTACGCGGACTACTTTGCCTCGTTCGGCGTGGCCGCCCCGCAACCAATCGAGCCGGCACCCATCCTGCCGTCGAATGTCGACCTGCCGCCGCAACCGGTCTTCTCCGCGGAGCCGCAGCCTGAGCCGACATCCACCGTCGCTGTGACCCCGGCCCCGTCTGCGTCGGGCGAGCCGCCTTCGAACGGTTCGGCGTGGCTCGCGCTCATCGCGGTTGCCGGCCTGGGAACCGGGGCCGTGGTGGCGATGGCGCACGCCGGTCGCCGCCGCGCGCGGAGCGGCCGATGAGCCCACGTTCGGCTCGCCCGGGTCTGCGCTGGGGCTGGGTGGTGAGCATGAGTGCGGCGCTGGCGCTGATCGGCTTTGTGGGATACGCACAGTGGAACGGGTCGCTGGCACGCGTCGAGTTCACGACCTCCGTTCAGCAGGCCGGCGCCGGGGCCGTTCTTGACCTGGAGCAGGAGCAGGCGCAACTCCGTGAGCAGATCGGGACCGCCGAGGCCGAAGTCCAGCGATTCCAGGAGTCTTCGACCACCTCGTCGGCGGCGCTGGCCCAGCTGAACAGCCAGTTGGGGACGGCGCGCCTGGCGGCCGGCCTCACGCGCATGCTCGGTCCAGGCGTGGTGATCGAGATTGCCGATTCGAACCGAATCGTGCCGGCCGGCGAGAACCCGGCAAACTTCATCGTGCTGGTGGATGACCTGCGCGACATCGTGGCGGCGCTGTGGGCGTCCGGTGCCGAGGGGATCGCCATCAACGGCGAGCGACTGGTGGCGACCTCGTCGATCTACGGCGTCGGTTCCTCCGTCCTGGTGAACACGGCGTTCCTCTCGCCGCCGTTTCGTGTCGAGGCGATCGGATCGGATGGGCTCCTCGATCGGTTCCTGCTCGACGCTGCGTTCCGCGGCCGCGTCGGGCAGCGGATCGACCTCTTTGGGCTCGAATTCGCCACGGCAACCAGGCCCGAGATCGAGCTGCCCGCGTTCATCGGCAATACCCGGTTCCGCTGGGCCGTTCCGTCCGAGCAGGTGCAGTGATGCGGGGACGCGCGGCGCAGTACTCCCTCATGTTGGTGGCCATGGTGATTGGCCTGCTGGCGGTCGGGCAGTTGCGCTCGCAATCCAGGCCAGCCGAGCTGACGAGGCTGTCGGCGCAGGAACTCTCGACCCTGATCGAGACGCTCACCCAGCGCAACCGCGAGCTGCGCACCGGCCTGGCCGACATCCGCGAGCAGGTTCGGGAGTACACGCTGCTCGGATCGCAGGGACAGAGCGCCATCGACGTCAGCCGCGAGGATCTGCGTCGGATCACGGCCTTCGCGGCGCTCGCCCCGGTCGAGGGCCAGGGGATCGTCATGATCGTGGACGGCGATCTCGACGCGATCGCCCTGAACGACCTGATCAACGAGCTGCGCAACGCCGGCGCCGAGGCAATCGCGGTCGATGACGTGCGGGTCACGGCCCGATCTGTCGCCATCCAGGGGGCGCTGTCACTGCAGGTGGATGGGGTCAATATCGCAAAGCGCTTCTCCCTGCGCGCGATCGGCTCACCGGAGGGGCTGCTCGCCGCGGTGGAGCGTCCAGGTGGCATCATTTCCCAGTTGAAGCTGTTCGTGAGCGCAACCATCCAGGTGCGCCAGTCTGAATCGGTCCAGTTGCCGGCGACCGCGATGTCGCTGGCTCCGACTGTGGGAGAGGTGGGGGAGTGAATACGTCCGGAACCGTCGACGACCTGATCAATCGGGCCCTCGATACCGCGCAGCAGGGCGGTGCCGGATACGTGGACGTCCGCGTCGTCGAGCGAGAGACCGAATCCCTCACCGTCAAGAACGGGGCGCTCCAGGAGGCCGGTGCGCACCTGTCGGCCGGCTTCGGGATACGTGCCCTGGTCGATGGCGCGTGGGGCTTTTCCGGCAGTGCGCGCCTGGAGCCGGGCGAGGTGGAGCGGGTCGCGCGTGAGGCGGTAGCCATCGCGCGGGCCAGCGCCCTTGCCCAGCGGGATCGGATTCAACTGGACGACTCACCGCCGGTGGTGGCCTCCTACAGCACACCCTACGTCGAAGATCCATTCGCGGTTCCGCTCGACGAGAAGCTGCGGATCCTGATGGAGGCTGACGCCGCCATGGCCCGCGTTCCCGGGGTCAACGTGCGCAGCAGCAGCATGGAATTCGCCCGAGAGGAGAAGATCTTCGCCTCCTCGGACGGGGCACGAATCGAGCAGGATCTCCTCGAGGTCGGCGCCGGGATTGAGACGAGTGCCGCCAACGATTCTGAGGTCCAGCGCCGGAGTTTCCCGCAGTCGGCCGGCGGCCAGCACGTCACCGGCGGGTTCGAGGCGATCCGCGCGCTCAGGCTGGCCGATCACGGAGAGCAGCTGGCGGAGGAGGCGGTCGCACTGCTGACCGCGCCGCAGTGTCCCTCGGGACGGATGACGGTGATCATCGGATCCTCACAGCTCGCCCTGCAGGTGCACGAATCGTGCGGCCACCCGATCGAACTCGACCGCGTGCTTGGCATGGAGGCGAGCTTTGCCGGGACGAGCTTCCTGACTCTCGACAAGCTCGATCGGCTGCAGTACGGCAGTCCGATCGTGAACATCGATGCCGATGCGACTGTGCCCGGGGGCCTCGGCACCTTCGGGTTCGACGACGAGGGCGTTCCGGCGCAGAACGTGCCGATCGTGGAGGCCGGGAGATTCGTCGGCTATCTCACCAGCCGCGAGACGGCTCCGCTGATCGGGCGACGCAGCATGGGCAGCAGCCGGGCGTCCAACTGGAACGTGATCCCGTTGATTCGGATGACCAACGTGAACCTGCGCCCTGGCGCGGCAGGGACCCTCGAGGACCTGATCGCGGACACCAAGGACGGGATCTACATGGCCAGCAACCTCTCGTGGAGCATCGATGACCGTCGGCTGAACTTCCAGTTCGGCACCGAGATCGGCTGGCTGATCAAGGACGGACGGCTGGTCCAGATGGTCAAGAACCCCACCTACACCGGAATCACGCCGGAGTTCTGGGGCAGCTGTGACGCCATCTGTGGGGAGTCGGAGTGGAATCTGTGGGGGCTGCCGAACTGCGGAAAGGGCGAGCCGATGCAGACACACCGGGTCGGCCACGGCGCAGCGCCCGCCCGATTCAGAAACGTCCAGGTGGGAGTCGGGCAGTGGTAGCCGCGCGATGGGACCGTGCCGCGATCGAATCCCTGGTCGGACGCGCGCTGGCAGAGGTGCACGAGGGTGAGGCCGAGGTGCTCCTCACCGCTCGGGATGCCGCTCTGACCCGGTTCGCCAACTCGCGCATCCACCAGAACGTGGCCGAGCACGACGCCACCATCCGTGTCCGTGTGGTCGCTGACGGGCGCACGGGCGTCGCGTCCACCAATCGGACCGATGCTGACGGACTGCGCGACGTCGCCGCCCGCGCCGTGGCCATCTGCCGCCACGCAACTCCGAACCCCGGCGGCGCACCGCTCTCCGGGCCGGTGCCGTCGACCGCTCCGCCCGACCTGGGCTTCGCCGAGGCGACGGCGCTCAGCGATCCGGAGATGCGCGCCGTCGGTGCGAGGGCGGTGATCGTCGCCGGCGATGCCGGGGGTCTCGAGACGAGCGGCGCCTTCTCCACCGAGACGACGATGCTGGCGATCGCCAACTCCCGGGGAATGTGGAACAGCCACACGGTCACCCAGGCGAAGCTGCTGACGGTGATGATGGACGGGAACGGCGCATCCGGCTATGCGCAGGCGACTGACACGGACGTCCGCGCCATCGATGCGACCGCCCTCGGCGAGGAGGCGGCTGACAAGG
>JAOUHE010000028.1 GCA_029865285.1 Chloroflexota bacterium | reverse complement strand
CTCGTGCGGTTGCCGGCGGCTCCTGCGCGCCGCCGATCGAGGTATTCGCGAAAGTCCATCGACCAGCGACGTTGCGTTTGCACGCCGAGCTACCGTCGCAGGTCGAACGCATCGTCGGCGCGGTCGGCGATCAGCCCTGCAATGGCCAAGGCGCTCGTCGCCGCGGGCGAAGGCGCGTTCAGGACATGGACCGCGGTATCCGAGACGTCGAGGGCGAAGTCGTCCACCAGCAAGCCATCGGCCATGACCGCTTGAGCTCGGACGCCTGAGGGCCCCGGCAGAAGATCGGCCCGGGTGAGAGTGGGCATATACCTGCGCAGTGCATGCAGGAAGGCTCCCTTGCTGTAGTCGCGCCAGACCTCTGCCAGCCCGGTGCGCCAGTAGCGCGCCGCCATCCGCCAGAACCCCCCGAAGCCGAGCATCCCGGAGGCATCTCGCACGCTCACGTCAAAGCGGCCATAGCCTTCGCGAGCGAGCGCCAGCACGGCGTTTGGCCCTGCCCAGACTGCGCCATCGATCCGGCGCGTGAAGTGAACGCCCAGGAACGGAAAACGTGGATCCGGAACGGGATAGACCAGCCCGCGCACCATCGCGGCCGTCTCAGGCCTGAGCACGTAGTAGTCACCTCGGAAGGGGATGATCCGCAGACGACGAGCACCCGACATCGGACTCCGCCCCGCCACTCGGTCTGCGTGCAGGCCCGCGCACGCGATGACGTGCCTCGCCCTGAACACGCCGCCCGTCGTCTCCAGGATGGCCACGCCATCGGCGCGACGGATGGAGCGTACCTCCGCGCGGAGGTGGATCTCGCCGCCCGAGTGCGCGAACCGCTCGGCATACGCCCTCGCGACGAGGCTGAAGTCGAGGACGGCCGTCCTCGGTGAGTACAGCGCCCGGACGCCGACGATGGCCGGCTCGATCTCCGCCATCCGCTCCGGCCCGATGAGCTCGAGGTCCGGCACGCCGTTCAGGCGGCCCCGCCGTTCCAGCTCCTCCAGTCTCCCGGCCTCTTGAACGTCCGTGGCCACGATCAGCTTTCCGCACTCCTGGTACGGGATGCCATGCTCGTCGCAGAAGGCGAGCAGCTCGGACGCCCCGGCGACGCAGAGCTGGGCCTTGAGGGAGCCCGGGGCGTAGTAGACGCCTCGATGGACGACGCCGGAGTTGTGGCCCGTCTGGTGCGCCCCGATCGACGGCTCCTTGTCGATGACGGCGAGGTGGAGCGACGGGTGCCTCCGGCTGAGCGTGAGGCCGACCGCGAGACCGACGATCCCTGCTCCGACCACGATGACGTCGTAGGTTCGCGGTCCAGGTGTCACCGGACCATCCGATGTGCGGACTGGACTCACCTTCACAAACGCGTCGCCCTGTGTGTCCACCTCGACGCCGCTCGGGAGCACGCTCGCCATGGGTCATGATCCCCCCTGGCCGCACGCGCCGTCCAGCCTCAGCCCGGCGTGGGGCTTCCTGGCGACTCCAGTCACGTCCACCTATTCGCGCCCCAAACAACGCGTAGGTAGAACGACCGGCGCGTCGCGGGACCTCTGGCAGGGTGGCCAAGGTCGCTCACAGGTGAGACACTGCTCGCCCGCACGCACGGGAGGTCGACCTGATGCACGATGCCGATGCCATGAGCCGGCTCGACCGGCGTGGGCTCGAGGGCCTCGCTGCAGGCTCACCATTCCCGCCGATCGCCGACTACGGGTTCCTCTCCGATGGCGAGACCACGACGCTCATCTCGCCGGGCGGAAACGTCGAGTGGCTGTGCCTGCCGCAGATGGACTCGCCCAGCGTCTTCGGCGCATTGCTCGACCGCGACGCCGGTGGCTTCCGCCTTGGCCCATCCGACGTCACCGTGCCGCTCTCGCGCCGCTACCTGCCAGGCACGATGGTCCTCGAGACATCCTGGATGACGCCGACCGGCTGGATCATCGTGCGAGACGTGCTCCTGGTCGGCCCCTGGCGCCACGACGAGGACCGATCACACTCCCAGCGGCGCGCCCCCACCGACTACGACGCGCAGCATGTCCTGCTGCGCACGGTGCGTTGCGTGAACGGCGAGGTGCAGCTGAGCATGGACTGCGAGCCGGTCTTCGACTACGGGCGCGAGCTCGGCTCGTGGCGATACACCGAGGACGGCTATCGGCAGGGAGTCTGCGGCCATGAGGGGAGCGACCAGACGGTCACCCTGACGAGCGACATCAACATCGGTTTCGAAGGACCGCGGGCCATTGGCCGCACCCTCATCAAGGAGGGACAGACGCGTTTCGTCGCCCTCTCCTGGCACACCGGCCAGCCTCCGCGGACGCACGATGAAGGGTACGAGCGCCTGGTCTGGACCGCGCACCACTGGCAGCACTGGCTTGCCCGTGGGCACTTCCCCGATCACCCGTGGCGCACCTATCTGCAGCGCTCCGCGTTGACGCTCAAGGGGCTCACTTTCGCGCCGACCGGGGCGGTCATTGCGGCTGCCACCACCTCGCTGCCGGAGGCACCCGGTGGTGAGCGCAACTGGGACTACCGCTACTCGTGGATCCGCGACTCCACGTTCGCCCTGTGGGGCCTCTACACCCTGGGTTTCGAGTGGGAGGCGAACGACTACCTCTACTTCATCGCGGAGGTCGCCGGTCGGGACGAAGAACTGCAGGTCATGTACACGGTCGACGGCGGCACGGTGCCGAACGAGCAGATCCTGGGGCACCTGCACGGCTACGAGGGTGCGCGACCGGTACGCATCGGCAACGGCGCCAACGGGCAGCGACAGCACGATGTCTGGGGCGCGGTCCTTGATTCGGTCTATCTCCACACGAAGTCGCGCGACCATCTGGACGAACGGATCTGGCCGATCCTCGTACGTCAGGTTGAGCAGGCGCTCGCGCACTGGCGGGAAAAGGACCGCGGGATCTGGGAAGTGCGCGGTGAGCCGCAGCACTTCACGAACTCAAAGGTGATGTGCTGGGTGGCCGCTGACCGCGGCGCCCGCCTGGCTCGCCTCCGCGACGATGGCGAACGGGCGGAGCGCTGGCAGGCGGCGGCCGACGAGATCCACGCCGACATCTGCGCCAATGCCGTCGACAAGCGTGGCGTCTTCACACAGCACTACGACACGGACGCGCTTGATGCGTCCGTGCTGCTCATGCCATTGGTGCGCTTCCTGCCACCCGACGACGATCGCATCCGGCGCACGGTGTTGGCCATTGCCAACGAGCTGACCAGGGACGGCTTCGTGCTGCGCTATCGGACGCAGGAGACCGACGACGGCCTTTCCGGCGAGGAGGGCAGCTTCACCATCTGCTCGTTCTGGCTGGTCTCTGCCCTGGTGGAGATCGGGGAGCTCGAGCGGGCGCGCCGGCTGTGCGAAAAGCTGCTGAAGAACGCCAGCCCGCTTGGCCTCTACGGTGAGGAGCTCGATCCAGAGACCGGCCGGCACCTCGGGAACTTCCCGCAGGCATTTGCCCATCTGGCCCTCATCAACGCGGTGATGCACGTCATCCGTGCGGAGTACCGGGCGACGGCCGCTCCCGAGCCGTCGCCGCCGGCTCGGCGGGTGCCTCGCGGGCGGGTCGCCAGCTCGACGGGGATGCCATCCGGGAACGGTGAGGGCCACCAGCAGTCGGAGGGCGGCTGAGCCGCCGTCACCGCTCGGGGCCGGGTCAGGCCGGCGTGGGCCAGATCAGGGCGTCGCGGCGGCAGCGGGTCACGCACAGACCGCAGCGCGAACACTGCTCACCGTCGAGCGCGATGCGGTCCTCCACCACGTGGATGGCGCCGTACACGCACGACGTCTCGCAGATCCCGCACCCATTGCAGGCCTCGAGGTCCAGCACCGGCACCGGAGCCCTCCCGTCAGGCCAGCCCCGGGTCAGCGCCGACCCGACCACCTCGGTGACCGATGCGTGGCCGTGCGCATCCAGCCAGGTATCGAGCTCCTTCGCCAGCCTGCCGAAGACCGATGGCCCGCGCAGGATCGCCGCGGTGCAGACCTGCACGGCAGAGGCGCCCGCCATCAGGAACTCGACCACATCGGTCCCGCGCGTGATGCCACCGACACCGATCACCGGCAGGTCGACCGCGCGCGCGATGTCGCGCACGCAGCGCAC
This sequence comes from Chloroflexota bacterium, assembly GCA_029865285.1. GTDB lineage: Bacteria > Chloroflexota > Limnocylindria > QHBO01 > QHBO01 > CF-167. The sequence continues at coordinate 11,245 of JAOUHE010000028.1, read as the reverse complement.
CGCCAGCGGTTTGAGCGCCGGGCCCGACAGCCAGCCGTACCCGTTCTGACCGCCGAGTCGCGGCATCCCGGTCTCGATGTCGAGCGCCAGCACCGGGCCGAATGAATTGATGGCGGCGATCCCGTCCGCCCCGGCGTCCTGGGCGAGCCGCGCCGCGCCGGCCATGTCATGGCCGTGGGGGCTGACCTTGACGAAGACCGGCACGTCGAGCGCCTGCTTGGCGGCGCGAACCGCGCTCACCATCGGCGCGGGATCCTCCCCGATGTAGTGCGTCGACAGCTCGACCGCGTCGGCGAACGGCCGCACCCTGGGCGCCAGCTCCCCGACCTCCTCCCCCGTGTAGCCCAGGCTCACGATCAGCGGCAGCCCGGCCGTGCGGGCCAGGGCGTACTCGTGCTCGAGCCACTGCTCGGGTGGCAGCTCCGACCACAGCTCGGTGTTGACCATGCCGTGCGGGATCTCGGCCATGTTCGGCTCCGGTGGCTGTGCCGCGCGGACCGAGATGGTCTTGGCCACCAACGCTCCGGCCCCACCCTCGGCGCAGGCCAGCATGGCCGCTCCGTCCCGCACCGGCGGACCGGCGGCGGGCAGGATCGGGTTGCGAAACTTGAGGCCGCAGACCTCCACGCTCAGATCGGCCATCACGTACCTCCTGCGGATGCCGGCGCCAGGTTGGGGCTGAACGGATGCGGACCGATGCGTTCCAGTCGCTCCCACAGGCGCCGCGACTCATCGCGCGCCTCGAGCGCCAGTTCGTCAGCGTCCACCCGCGTGACTTCCCGGTCGTGCACGACCAGCTCGCCGCCAACCAGCACGTCACGGACCGATGCCGCCGACAGGCCGAAGATCCAGTGCGAGGCCAGCGAATCGTCGGTCAGCGGCGTGGGCGCCGCGTAGTCGAGGACCACCAGGTCGGCCGGCGCTCCCACCTCGATCCGCCCCAGCGCCGGCTCGTCGAACAGGCGCCCGGCCAGCGCGCTGCCCTCGGTCAGCGCGGTGAGCGGCCAGCCAGCGGGCGTGTCGAGTCCGTCCTCTTGCAGGCGGAGGTACGCGGCGCGGGACTCCTCGAACATGTCGGCGCCGATCCCATCGGTCCCGAGCGCAAGGCGGGGCCCAAGCCACGCCAGCGGCGCGCGCCCCACGGCGTTATTCATGTTCGAGCGAGGGTTGTGGGCGACCGTCACGTCCGATGCCCGGAGGACTTCAGCCTCGGCTGCAGTCAGGTGCACCGCGTGCGCCGCAAGGGAGGCGTCGGACAGTGCGCCGGCGTTGGCCAGCCGATGCGCGGCCCGAAGGCCGAAGCGCGCCTCGGCATCGGCTTCATCGGCCTGGTCCTCCGCCAGGTGGACATGGATGCCGGCCCGTGCCTCGTGTGCGAGTGCGACACAGGCGGCCAGCGTCTCGTCGGAGAGCGTAAACGAGGCGTGCGCCCCCACCATGCCGCGGGCCAGCGGCCAGCGGCCCTCGGCGACGCGACGCAGGAAGCCGCGGTTCTCCTCGACGCCCGCATCGGCACGCTCAGGACCATCCCGGTCGGTCACCTCGTAGCACAGGACGGACCGGATGCCGACCTGCTCGAAAGCGGCGGCCAGCACGTCCAGCGATCCGTCGATCGCGTTCGGCGAGGCGTGGTGGTCGACCAGCGTGGTGGTGCCGGCCAGCAGCGCCTCGCGCGCCGCGACCAGGCCCGAGGCCCGGATTGCGGGGAGGTCGAGCGCGCGATCGAGGCGCCACCACACCCGCTGCAGGATCTCGAGGAACGACGTCGGCGGCGGCAGGTGGTAGGGCATGCCGCGCGCCAGGGCTGAGTAGGCGTGGGTGTGTGCGCATACGTTGCCGGGGACGACCACGCAGCCGCTGCAATCGATGCGCTGTGCGCTGCCCGCCTGGTCCAGCCCCGTGCCGATGGCCGCCACGCGGCCGCCGGACACCAGCACGTCGCCGCCGACCAGGGTAGGCGGGTGCAGCGAGGCGACCACGGTGGCCCCGGTGAGCAGCAGGCTCATCGTGGCACCTCCGCTGGCCGCGGCTCTCCGCGCCCGTGCCGTACCAGACGCGGGACCGCGGCCCGCGCCGCTGCGGAGTCAGTCATGGGCAGGCTGGTGCGGCGAATGCCATCAAAGGCGTGCAGCGCGCCGGCCACGGCCGCCGCGGTCGGTACCAGCACGGCCTCACCGGCGCCCTTGGCACCATACGGCCCCTCTGCCTGCGGCTCTTCGACCAGGATGACCTCGACCGGGGGCATGCCGGCGGCGGGGATGATGTTGAGGGACTTGAGCGTGTCGGTCACCGGTACGCCGCCGTCAACGACGTACTCCTCGGACAGCGCATAGCCCAGGCCCATGTGGACGCCGCCCTCGACCTGGCCCTCCAGTGCCAGCGGATTGATCGCGCGGCCAACATCATGAGCGGCCACGACCCTGGCCAGCCGGCCCTCGTCGTCGAGAATGACCACCTGGGTGGCCCAGCCATAGGCCAGGTGGGTCATCGGTTCCGGGTCATCCTCGCGGAGCTCGGTCGTCCAGTCGACCACGAACTCACCGGGGAACTCATGCCCGGCAAGCTGCTCCAGGCTCTTGCCGTCTCGCGCGCGATTCAGGCGCCGCGCAGCATCGAGGACGGCCTGGCCGCCCAGCACGGTGGCTCGCGAGGCGGTTGTCTCGCCGGTGTCGAGCTCGTGCTCGGTGTCGACCACGACGCGAATGCGGTCCACGGGAATCCGCAGCTCCTCGGCGGCGATCTGGGCCATGGCGGTGTGGATGCCCTGACCCATCTCGGTCCAGGAATGGAACAGGGTCAGCGTGCCGTCTGCCTCAGGGCGGAGGATGGCACGGCCCCGCTCGGTCATGCCGTTCCCGATGCCGGTGTTCTTGGCGCCGCAGGCGATGCCCGCGTAGCGCGCGGATCGATATGCGTCGCGCACAGCCAGGAGCGTCTGTTGCAGGCCCACGCCGGAGGTCAGCCGTTGACCGGAGCCGAACCGGTCGCCGGTCGTCATCGCGTTCCGCCAGCGGATCTCCCAGCCATCGATGCCCACGCGCTCAGCGAGGACGTCGAGCAGCCCTTCCAGCGCGAAGGTGACCTGCGGCACGCCGAAGCCGCGCATGGCGCCGGCAGGGGCGTTGTTGGTGCAGACCGCGCGCGCCTCCACGTCGACGTTCGCGACCCGGTATGCGCCGCAGGCGTGGCCCGCCGCGCGCTCCAGCACCTTGGCCCCGACGCTGGCGTAGGCGCCGGTGTCGCCCACGATCCGGGCGCGAACGGCGAGCAGGTGGCCCTCGGCGTCGCAGCCGACCGTGTAGGAAAGGCTCATTGGGTGGCGCTTGGGATGGATGCGGAGGCTCTCGCGCCGCGACAGGACCAGCAGCACCGGCCGTTCGGCGACGAGCGCGAGCAGCGATGTCTGCGCCTGGACCGAGAGGTCCTCCTTTCCCCCGAATGCCCCTCCGGTGGCTACCTGTGTGACGCGAATCGAGGTCTCGGGGAGCGCCAGGAACGTGGCGAGCTGGCGTCGGTCCTCCCAGGCACCCTGTCCCTGCGAGAAGATGCGGAGTCGCGGGGCGTCGCCGTCGCCCGATGCCGCCCTCGGCACGGCCAGGACCGCCTCCGGCTCGAGAAAGGCGTGCTCGATGCGCTGGGTGGTGAACGTGTTCGACGCGACGTGGGCTGCGGTTGCCAGCGCGGCCTCCACGTCGCCGCGTCGAACGACCGAAGTCGAAAGCAGGTTGCCGCCGGGGTGGATGGGCGGCGCGTCCGGACCGAGCGCCTCCTCGGGGTCGACCACCGGCGCCAGGACCTCGTACTCGACCCGGATCAGCTCCGCGGCCTCGCGTGCCGCCGCGCGCGTCTCCGCGGCGACCGCCGCCAGCACGTCGCCGACATAGCGGGCCTCCTCACCCTCGGCCACGAACGGCGGCCAGTCGCGCTCGATCAGGCCACAGAATCGCTCGCCCGGCACGTCGCGCCAGGTCACCACGCGCACGACGCCGGGATACGCCTGGGCGGGCGCCGTGTCGATGCGCAGCACCGCGGCCCGAGGATGATCGGAGAAGCGCAACGCGCCGTGCAGCATGTCCGGGACGCGCATGTCGGCGACGAAGGCGTGCTCACCGAGGACCTGCTCCCGCCCGGCGTACTTCGGGACACGACCGCCCACCGCGCCAGGCCCCGTGGCGGTATCAGCCGGGTACACGCCGCGCCGACGGGCGGCCACGTCCGCGATGGCGTCGATCACCTTGACGTAGCCGGTGCAGCGGCACAGGTTGCCGGCCAGCGCCCGGGCGATCTCGTCGCGAGACGGATCCGGCGCGCGGGCGAGCAGCGCCTCGGCCTTCATGACGATCCCCGGCGAGCAGAATCCGCACTGCGACGCGCCGCCGTGTACCAATGCATCGGCCCAGTCGGCCCGGCCTTCAGCGGACAGCCCCTCCAGGGTGCGCACCTCGCGGTCGGCGAAACGTGACGCCGGCTGGGCACAGGAGACCACCGCGCGCCCGTCGACGATGACGGTGCAGGCGCCGCACGAGCCCTCCGGGGCGCAGCCGTCCTTCATGGAGCGCAGGCCGACCTGTTCGCGGAGCAGCTGAAGCAGGCTCTCACCCGGTCGCTCATCGACCGTGACCCGTTCGCCGTTGACGGTCAGCTGCATTCGGTCGCCTCAGCCCACCACGGGCGGGCCATGTGGCCCTATGCCCCGCGGCCCTTCGCTCCCGACTCTATGGAGGCGGCACGCAGCCGGAGCGTGCCGTTGGTCCCGAGGGACAGGGCCGTCGGTCCCCATTTGCGGAGGGTTCGCATGGAGCATCTTGGGCTCGCCACGCAGCTCGTGGACGCTGCCGTCTACGAGCGGACCATCTCGCGATTCCGCGAGAACGGCATCCTGATGCCGACCTTCGCCGAGCTCGCCGACCCGTTCAGCGTTCCGCCGGAGGCCCTTGCCGGCTTGGCCGAGGTCGACCCCGACGCGCCGGATCCGCGCAACCTGTTCCGGGTCCACTGGCACAACGGGGCAGACCGCATGACGCGCGTGCCGCTGCCGGACCACCTGCTGCTGCCCACCGAGCTCACCGGCGTCGACGCCCCGATCGTGGTGGCGCTGGCGGATCGCTTCCCCATGATCGCCTCGCACAAGGTGCTGGCGGCGTATGCCTGCCTGGCGCCGAGGCTCGTCACCGGCGGGTTCGACCCGACCACGCAGCGCGCCGTCTGGCCGTCGACCGGCAACTACTGCCGCGGCGGCGTGGCCATCTCGCGAATCATGGGTTGCCGCGGCGTGGCGGTCCTGCCCGAGGGGATGAGCCAGGAGCGCTTCGACTGGCTGGAGAGCTGGGTCTCAGACCCGCATGACGTGATCCGCACCCCGGGCACGGAGAGCAACGTCAAGGAGATCTACGACCGCTGTGCCGAGCTCGCGCGGGACGAGCAGAACGTCATCCTCAACCAGTTCTCCGAGTTCGGGAACCACCTGGTCCACTACCTGGCCACCGGTCAGGCCCTGGAGCGGCTGGCGGTCGCGCTGGCCGGGGAGCGGGCCGGTCTGCGGCCGTGGGGCTTCGTGTCCGCCAGCGGCTCGGCCGGCACGCTGGGTGCCGGCGACTACCTCAAGGAGCGCCACGGCACGCGCATCGTGGCGGTCGAGGCGCTCGAGTGCCCGACCATGCTCGAGAATGGCTTTGGCGAGCACAACATCCAGGGCATTGGCGACAAGCACATCCCGCTGATCCACAACGTCATGAACACCGACTACGTGGTGGCGGTGAGCGACCGCGCCACCGACCAGCTGAACGTCGCGTTCAACACGGCCGCAGGGCGAGCCTTCCTGGCGGATCGTCGGAGCGTCCCCCACGCGTTGCTCGACCGGCTCGGCTCCCTGGGGCTGTCGAGCATCTGCAACGTGGTGGCCGCCATCAAGGTCGCGCGGCAGGCCAACCTCGGCCCCGACGACCTGCTGCTGACGGTCGCCACCGACGGTGCGCCGATGTACGCCTCGGAGCTGCACAAGGTCGTCTGGCGCGATTTCCCCGGCGGGTTCGACGAGGCCGCCGCCGCTCAGGCCTTCGGTGAGCACCTGCTGGGTGCGGGTGCGGAACACGTCCTGGAGCTCACCGAGCGCGAGCGAACGCGGATCTTCAACCTCGGCTACTACACCTGGGTCGAGCAGCAGGGCGTGTCGATTGCCGACTTCACAGCGCGGCGCGGCCAGCAGACCTGGGCCGACATTCGCGCGGTCATCCCCGAGCTCGACGCGCTGATCGCGGAGTTCAACGCGCGAACCGGCGTCGCGAGGGTCGCATGAGCCCGACGACGGCCGCGGCCACCAGCGGCCTCGATACCATCCCGAGCCTCCCCACCGCGCTCGCCTGTTCTGGCTGCGGATATCGGCTTCCAGACAACGAGCCGATTCGCTGGCGCTGCCCCATGTCTTCGGCTGGCGACGACACCGATCACGTCCTGCGCCGGGTCATCGACTCGTCCCGCCTGAGCTTCCCGAGCGAGCCGGACCCGAACCCGTTCGTGCGCTACCGGACGCTGCTTCACGGCTACCACGTGGCGCTCGCCGCGGGCATGTCGGACGGGGATGTGACGCAGCTCATTCGACGCCTGGACCACGCCGTGGCAGGCGTCGATGGCCGCGGTTTCGAGGTCACGCCGTTCGCGCGCGCCGACAAGCTGAGCGAGCAGCTCGGTCTCGGGCCCGAGGGGGGCATCTGGGTGAAGGACGAGACCGGGAACGTATCGGGGTCGCACAAGGGGCGGCACCTGTTCGGCGTGCTGCTGGAGCTCGAGCTGGCGGGCGGCGACATCGGCTCGAGCGTCCACCCGCTGGCGATCGCCAGCTGCGGCAACGCCGCGCTGGCCGCGGCCGTGGTTGCCCGTGCCGCCGGCCGGCCGCTTCATGTCTTCATCCCACCCGACGCCGATCCAGCCGTGGTAGCCCGCCTCCGAGCCCTCGGGACCGACCCCGTGGTCTGCGAGCGCGAGCCGGGCACGACCGGGGATCCGACCTATCACCGACTCCGCGAGGAGATCGCCCGAGGCGCCATCCCATTCACCTGCCAGGGCAACCTCAACGGACTGGCCATCGAGGGCGGTGAGACGCTCGGCTGGGAGATGGTCAGCGCCGCGCTGGCGAAGGGCGAGCCCCTCGACCACCTCGTCATCCAGGTGGGCGGCGGGGCGCTGGCGTCATCCTGCATCCAGGCCTTCATCGAGGCCCGCGATCTGAGCGTCCTCGCCGCCCTCCCGCGCTTCCACACCGTTCAGACGCGCGGCGCCTCACCGCTCGCGCGCGCCCACGACCTGGTCGCCGCTCGTCTCCCCGAAGGAGCGGACGAGGCCGCCATCGAGGTGGAGCTGGCCCGGGCGGCCACCCACCGCTCCGAGTTCATGTGGCCGTGGGAGACGGAGCCGCACTCCGTGGCCGGCGGCATCCTCGACGACGAGACCTACGACTGGCTGGCGGTCGTGCGCGGGATGCTGCTGACCGGCGGGCACGCGGTCGTCGTCGACGAGGCGGCGCTGCGCGACGCCAACCAGATCGCCCGGGCGAGTACCGACATCGACGTGGACCACACCGGATCAGCCGGCCTCGCCGGCGTGATCGAGCTGCTGCGGCGCGGGGAGATCGGTCCCGACGATCGCGTCGCCGTCATCTATACCGGGATCCGCCGCGCCGCGGCGTCAGATGGAGAACCCTCATGAGGAGCTTCCTTGGCCGCGACATCCTGACGTTGAAGGACTTCAGTCGCGAGGAGTACTTCCGCATCTTCGAGGTCGCGAACGACCTGCGCCACCATGCGCGGGACCGGCGCAACGGCGACCTGCTCAAGGACAAGACGCTGCTGACCGCGTTCTACCAGCCGAGCACCCGCACCCGTCTCTCGACCGAGGCCGCCATGCACCGCCTCGGCGGGCACGTGCTCGGCTTCAGCGACGCGAAGATGACCCGGGCCGGGGACTTCTACCAGGAGTCGCTCAAGGACACCTTCCGGATGCTCGAGTCGTACGCGGACGTCATCGCCATTCGGCACTTCACGGAGGGCGCGCCGGCCGAGGCGGCGAAGTGGTCATCGGTCCCGATCATCAACTGCGGTGACGGCTGGGGGCAGCACCCGACCCAGGTGCTGACCGACCTGTACACCATCCTGCTCGAGCGCGGCACGCTCGACGGGCTTACCTACCTGCTCGTCGGCGACATGCGGATGCGCACCATGCACTCGATCCTGCATGCCCTGGGGCAGTTCGACGCCGAGGCCATCGTCGTCTCGCCCCCCGACATGTCACTCGAGCCGGCCTTCAAGGCGGAGCTCGACGCCATGAGCGTGGCGTACCGCGAGGCGGAATCGGTGCCCGACGTCATCGGCGAGGCCGACATCATCTACATGGAGCCGGTCGTCCAGGCCGACTACACCCAGTCGCGCGTCGAGCGCGGTGGCGAGGTGGGGCTCACCCCGCCCGCGTACCAGGTCACCGCGGAGCTGATGCGCACGAAGGCAAAGCGGAGCTCGATCATCCTGCACTCGCTGCCACGCATGGACGAGCTGACCCTCGACGTCGACGAGACGCGCCACCAGCGCTACTGGGTCGAGGCCGCCAACGGCGTCGTGCTGCGCATGGCGCTGCTGGCCCTCGTCCTGGGCGCGGCAGAGTAGGAGGACCGAACGATGCAGACCGGGCTCCGCGGCCGCGACCTGATCAGCCTCTCGGAGTGGACGACCGAGGAGATCGACACCATCCTGGAGGTGGCGTCCCAGCTGAAGCGCGAGCGTGCGCTGGGGATCGCCCATCCCCTGTTGCGTGACCGCGTGCTGGCCATGCTCTTCTTCTACAGCTCGACCCGCACCCGGGCCAGCTTCGAGGCCGGCATGGCCCAACTGGGCGGGCACGCCCAGTTCATCGAGAGCCGCACCACACAGATCGCCCACGGCGACACGGCCAGGGAGATTGGCGAGATCCTGGGTCGCTACAACGACGGGATCGCCATCCGTAACGTGGACTGGGGGATCGGCAACGCCTACATCAACGAGGTGGCGGAGGCGTCGCGGGTGCCGGTCCTCAACATGCAGTGCGACCTCTACCACCCGCACCAGGTCCTGGCCGACCTGATGACGATCCGCGAGAAGGTCGGCGACCCACGCGGCAAGACGATCACCGTCTCGTGGGCCTACGCAGCCTCATATCAGAAGCCGATCAGCGTGCCGCAGGACCTCATCCTGCTCGCCACCCGGTACGGCATGAATGTGCGACTGGTCCATCCGCCGGAGTTCACGCTGATGCCCGAGATCGTGGAGGCCGCCGCCGAGAACGCGCGTCGCTCGGGGGGCTCGCTCGAGCTGATGGACGACTTCGACGCCGGATTCCGTGGCTCGCACGTCGTCTACGCCAAGTCCTGGGGCGCCCTGCTGACGGCCCCCGATGAGACCGATGGCGCCGCCATCGCCAAGCGCTACACCGACTGGATCACCGATGAGCGACGCGTGGCCCTCGCCGCGGAGGACGCCATCTACATGCACCCGCTGCCGGCCGACCGAAACGTCGAGGTGACCGATGCGGTGATCGATGGCCCGCACTCGGTCGTCTACGACCAGGCTGAGAACAGGCTGCACGCCCAGAAGGCCGTGATGGCCCTGACAATGGGCTGAGGAGACGACCGATGGCCAAGTCCGCGCTCGTAGTTGCCATCGGCGGCAACTCGCTCATCAAGGATCCGCAACACATGACCGTGCCGGACCAGTACCGCGCCCTCGGCGAGACGAGCGGGCACATCGCCCGCATCATCAAGGACGGCTGGCAGGTCGCGATCGGCCACGGCAACGGCCCGCAGGTCGGCTTCATCCTGCGACGCTCCGAGCTGTCCGCCCATGAGCTGCACGAGGTGCCGCTCGACGTGTGCGACGCTGACACCCAGGGTGCCATCGGCTACGAGTTGCAGCAGAACCTGGGCCACGACTTCCGACGGATGCGCATCGACCGCCAAGCGGTCACCGTCGTGACGCAGGTCGAGGTCGATCCCGACGACCCCGCCTTCCAGCATCCCAGCAAGCCGATCGGCTCGTTCATGGACGAGGGCCAGGCGCGGGAGCGGGCCGAGCATGAAGGGTGGGTCGTGCGCGAGGACGCGGGCCGTGGCTGGCGGCGAGTGGTCGCCTCGCCGCGGCCACTGCGGATCGTCGAGGAGCGGGCCGTCAAGGCGCTGCTGCGGGACGACTTCGTGGTCATCACCGTGGGAGGCGGTGGCATCCCCGTCATCGCCGACGAACACGGGGACCTGCGCGGCGTCGCCGCGGTCATCGACAAGGACTTCGCCTCGGCGCTGCTGGCGGTCACCCTCCGTGCTGATGTGTTCATGATCACCACCGGGGTCGACCGCGTGGCACTCAACTGGGGGCGTCCGGAGCAGCGCTGGGTCGACCGGCTGACGCTCGCCGAGGCGAAGGGGTACCTTGCTGAGGGCACCCACTTCGCGGCGGGCAGCATGGCGCCGAAGATCGAGGCGTGCATCGAGTTCCTCGAGCACGGCGGTGGCGAGGCGGTCATCACCAACCCGGAGAACATGGAGCCGGCGCTTGCCGGCGAGGCGGGAACGAGGATCGTCGCCTGAGTCCGGATTCCACCGCGTCCGGGGACCCTGTCCACCCGCGGTTGGCCCTGTGGAAGGGTTTGTGGATAAGTTGGTGGACATACCCCCTTCGCAAGGTCCATATCGGCTCATACCATTCGGCACCGGCGCCTATTCTCAGAGCCGTCCTCATTCATCGATCTGGCGCCATCAATCGCCCCGTACAGCCCACCGGAGGCAATCGCCCGCATGTCGCATCGGCCCCCGGCGCCCTCCGCGCGGTTGGTAGTCGACGATCCACGGCTGGACGTGCCGCCGCCCGACGTGGCCGAGTTCATCCGCTTCTGCCATCGACGCAAGCCGGTCGGCTGGCCCGAGCTGTACGACGAGATGTGCGCCGTCGCCGCACGACGCGAGTTCAACGGGTGGGATTTGGATCAGTTCGCTGCGCGGGGACTGACATTCAGCCTGTTCGAAATGCCGCGCCTGTCCAGCTGGGTCCGAACGATCGTGGCGGCATCCGTCGAGTCCCGCGAGGCCACCGAGCCCCGTCCCGCCGTAGCCTGAACCCGCCGGTCGCGGACTCGCTGCAAGATCGGCGACCGCTCGCCAGGCACCGCGGGCATCCGCCAGGGGCGGCCTCCGCGTCACGGGGGATCGATGCCCCCGAACGACCTGGGAAGTTGT
>JAOUHE010000159.1 GCA_029865285.1 Chloroflexota bacterium | reverse complement strand
ATCGCTGGCGAGTCGCCGCGATGCCTGCTCGCCGATCGTCAGGGCGGCACGCAGCGGTGCCTGCCAGTGTGGGATGCCGAAGGCGCCGGCGACCTCGGTCGGCGCCACCACCAGAGCTGACCCGATCCGTCGCGCCAGATCCTCGCTGCCAAGGATCGTCGGCGTCGCTTCGCCCCGCTGCAGCAGGTAGGCGTCGTGAGCCCCGGCGCGAGCCACCGCCGCCATCGCAGCCGGCTCGTCGGCGAGCCAAGCCGCCAGGCTCGGAACACCGACGATCGGCACGTCCAGGCCGAGCGCGAGGCCCTTCGCCAGGCTCATGCCAACGCGCAGTCCCGTGAACGAACCGGGCCCGGTCCCGACGGCCACGGACGTCGCCTGCTCGAGCGAGCGCCCCTCCCGTGCAAGCAGCGCAAGGAGTCGTGGCAGCAGATCACTCGCCTGGCGGCCGTCGCTGGTCCAGCCGTCGACCGCGATCGGCGCACCGTCGACCGCCACGAGGGCCAGCGAGGGATCGGTGGAGGCGCTCTCGAGGGCGATGATCATCTTGCGCCCAGCGTCTCCGCGGCAAGCCGGGCGTGCTCCCCATTGGTGGCGAGCCACTCGATGGTGCGGCCGTTGCCCCCGTCGGAATCAGGGGTAAGGGTCAGTTCGAGCCGTTCGGCAGGCAAGACGCCGAGCAGGCGGTCCGCCCACTCCACGACCGTCAGGCCATGCGCCTGCCGATCGTCGAGGAGCCCGGCGGCCCGCGCCTCATCGGGATCGCCGAGCCGGTAGGCGTCGATGTGGTAGAGGGGCATCCGGCCGAGGTGCTCGTTCATCAGGACGAAGGTCGGACTGTTCACCACGGTGCCGACCCCCAGGCCCTCGGCGATGCCCTTGGCCAGTTCGGTCTTGCCGGCGCCAAGTGGGCCGATCAGCGCCAGCAGCATCCCCGGACGGGCCAGAGCACCGAGGGCGCGCCCGAGCGCACGCGTGCGCTGCGGGCTGTCGCTGCGACGACTGCCAGCGGTCCGCGCCGTGGTGGCGCCGGTCTGTTCCATCGAGGCAAGGATACGGGAGCGGCCGATCAGGACTCGGAGGACCGCACGATCGCCTCGATGTTGGCAAGCGGGAGCGGCGCGAGTCTGCCGTCTTCGAATCGGACCAGGCCGCTCCGCGCGGGAATGCCCGATGGAGCGGCGTGCGCCTCGTCGAGGAGGGCCACCAGGACGCCCGTTCTACCCTGGAACGGCCTCCGGTGCGCGATGACCCGTTCTCCGACCTGCGGCAGGGAGCGTCGCATCGGTGGTCGAACCGAGTCGTAGAGATACAGAAGCTGCTCGGCTCCAACCAGGCTGGCCATCTTGCCGTTCTGCTCGGTAAGCCAGCCGAACATCTGCGGATCGATGCTGACCTTGCCGAAGCCCTCGAGAAGCAGGATGCCGAACGAGCCGGTCAGCCCGCCGGCCTGCTGTCGCCGCCGCTGGATAGCCTCGAAGTCGCGCAGCTCCTTGTCGAGCACGCCGCCGAGCACAATGCCGGCGACGCCCATCGCCCGCGCCCTGGTCAGGGCCTCGGCCGATGCCCGCGAGCCGCCGACCAGGATCTTGCCGGTCGCTGCCGAGTCGACGGCGGCGGCCCGCAGCTCATCTTCGGGATTTCGCACGGCGATCATCAGCTCGCCGTGTACCGCGTCGCCACTGCCACCGACGCCGCGCAGCCGCACGCCGGGCACCTCGACCACCAGGGCGTGCTCCTCCAACCCGCGAATGCGCCCACGGATGTGGCCGACCACCGGCTCTTCGGGACCGAGCGGCGCGATGAGCAGCGTCCCGTCGACGGGCATCGCCGACACCACCAGCCCGGTGACCGGCGACTGCACCACGCGACCTCCGTCGTCGCGAGCGATCGGGTCACCTTCCGTCACCAGGCTCCCGGGCCGCACGACGAGGACGGCATCCAGGTCGCCGGGCTGACGACGGAAGGGGGCGGTCACGGGAACTCGAATCGGGGACATCGGTACGCGGCGGAGGCCGACCACCTCATCGGGCCGGATCTGCGCACCCACCTCGACCGTCAGGGCTGTGCCGCGCGGCAACCGGATGCGGTGGAGCGAGGTGCCGTTCACGCCACGCCACCCGACGGCAGCGCCGCTTCGCGCCCAAGCGTGTCGCGCCACGATGACAGGACGGCGCGACGGTCGTCGGCGCGGCGTGGCAGCAGCAGCGGGATGTCCCGCGCGTCCAGGACCAGTCCCACCGTCCCCCCGATGACACTCGCGCGGACACGACGCGATCGCCGTGGCCCACCCAGCGTGGCACCACCTTCCAATTCGATGTCGAGGTCGGCGGCCTGCCCACGACCGAGTGGGAGGAGCTGGACCTGGCCCGCTCGGATCTCGACCGGCCCGACGGTTGGCCAGCCGGTGCGGTGCACGGTCACCCGCATGGCGGGTTGCCCCGAGCGACCACCGCGCGTGACGACTGCCGCGCCGAGGGGTGTCAGCAGGTCGTCGCGCAACATGCCGAGTCCCTCCGCGATCTCGTCATCGCCAAGCGCTCCGAGCGGGGTCAGCGCACCGGCTGCATCGATGGCGAACTGGGTGACCCCGAGCGGGCGCACGCCGTCGAGCAGCATCTGCATAGCCTGTCCCGGCGTCGGAGCCGCCGCGATGGTCCGCCCGGCGCCGATGAGCAGGTCGATGCCGTCGAGGACCGTCCCGTCCCCGGCCAGCTCGGCAAGGAGAAGCCGCGCGGCGCCGTGGACGATGGCGAGCTCTTCCTCGGTCTGGGGCAGCGAGCCCGGCCGGGCGCGCAGGTTTTGAAGGGCATCGGCGACCGCCAACTCATCCACCGCAACCGCGATCGAATGTGCCACGCGCGATGCGCCGCCGGGAGCGGTCAACAGCGGCGACGCAAGGCCCCCGGCGGCGAGCACACGGCTGCGGCCGTGCCCGGCGGGGTCGGCGACGATCCAGGTGGCATAGCGTGCGCCCAGATCGACCGCCGCCACGCGAAGTCCGCTGGCACGCGCCAACTCGGCGACGGAGCGGCGCAGGCCCACGGGGGCCAGGCCGCGCACCCCGGTCGGCTCGACCAGCCGTTCGATGAGCGCCTCGAGATGCCGCCGCAGCGAGGTGGCGTCCTCGCGGCTGGCCGAGGGGCGCGGGTTGGCAACCTGGCGCATCACGCCGTGGTCGAAGAACGCAGCCACCCGTTCGGTCATCGCGGAGGAGCCCGCCCATACCACCGGGGATCGGCCCCCGCCGCGTGCCGCCGCCACCAGGCCGGCCATTTCGAGGGCGCCGTCGCCTCCCTGGGCATCGAAGCCGCCAGCAATCAGCCAGGCGTCGACCTCGACCGACTGCAGCGCCACGAGCCGTTCGGCGATCGTCCTTCCATCGTCAGCGGTGACCGCTTCCACGACCACCCAGCCGGCCGCCTCGGCCGCCCGTCGAGCCGCGCGCCCCGAGAGTTCGGCCGACACCGCCGCGAGCGCAATCCGTCCGGGGCGCATCGGCGTGTGACAGTCGATTCGGGGAGCGTCCGAGATCAGTGCCCTGAGTCTGTCGGTGAGACGCGGGTCTGCGGTTCCGACGAGTCGCGCAGCCAGCGTCCGCATCAGCTCGTCGTCGCCCCACTCGGTCGGCTGTGCCGCGTGGGCGCCCAATCTCCACCGCCCTCGGCTCCGTCCAACGAGGGTCGCCTTGGTCCACGCGGATCCGACATCCACCAGCAGCGACAGTTCGGTGGTCGCCGCGTCCATCGAGGCCGCCGTGTCAATCATCGGAGCAGGCCGAGCCAGTCGCCGAGCAGGAAGTCGAGCCGGTCGACCAGGAGGGCGAGGCGGCTCACCAGCAGGAAGCCGAGCCATCCACCGATCCCTCCGACCAGGAGCCACCGACCCGCCGCCGAGGCACGCCTTGACAGCCGGCCG
>JAOUHE010000027.1 GCA_029865285.1 Chloroflexota bacterium | reverse complement strand
TACCTGTTCATGCATATCGTCGAGAACGCCACGCTGAGCTTTGGCCCCGACGTGTACGACTGGACGCAGACCGTCTTTCGGAACCTCCCGGTTCGGCTTGGCGAGATCGTCCTGATGGCGGCGCTGGTCTACCACTCGCTCAACGGGTTGCGCGTTGTGCTGATGGACTTCTGGCCGGCCACCACGCGCTGGTACCGCCCGCTCACCTACGGCGTGGTCGTCGGGACGGTGGCTGCCATGATCCCGCTCGCGTTGATCATGATCACGCCCTACGCCCCGTGGGGAGGCAGCTGATGAGCGTGGGACGACGCATCTGGCCCGTGGAGGGAGACCCGCTTCGGCGCAACCCGTCGCGGGCCGCCCAGGCGCGCCCGGCCGCGCCGGGGATCGAGCGATTCATGTGGTACTTCATGCGTCTGAGCGGCGTGGTCCTCGTGCTGCTCGCGCTCGGGCACATGTTGATCATGCATGTGCTCGTTCAGCTGACCGGAGAAGAGATCAACTTCGCCTTCGTCACCAGCCGGTGGGGGAGTCCGTTCTGGCGGATCTACGACCTGCTCCTGCTCGTGCTGGCACTGATTCACGGGGTTAACGGAGCACGGATCATCATCGGAGACTACATCGTCCGCGGAGGACTGCGCGGCCTGCTGATCGGCGTGCTGCTCGCCACCGCGTTCGTCTGGTTGCTGCTCGGCCTGGTCGTGATCCTCACCTTCGATCCGGCCACCGCACCGGCCAACATCGGCCCCTTCTCGTGAGCGTGCGCATGACCGATGCGTCCGCGCGTCCGCGCGTCCGTATCCACGACCTCGATGCGGTGGTGGTCGGCGCCGGTGGCGCTGGCCTGTACGCCGCCCTGGAGCTCAAGCGCAACCTCGGGCCCGAGGCCCGCATCGGTGTCATCAGCAAGCTGTATCCGAGCCGGTCTCACACCGGGGCCGCACAGGGAGGGGTGTGCGCGGCCCTCGGCACCACCGAGGAGGATCACTGGGAGTGGCACTGGTTCGATACGGTGAAGGGCGGCGACTACCTCGTCGATCAGGACGCGGCCGAGGTCATGTGTCACGACGCGGTCGAGACGATCATCAACCTCGAGCACCTGGGCATGCCGTTCAACCGCACCGAAGAGGGTCGCATCGACCAGCGGCGCTTCGGCGGGCACACTCGCAACGAGGGCGAGGCGCCGGTGCGGAGAGCATGCTTTGCGGCCGACCGGACCGGACACGCCATCCTCCAGACCCTCTTCCAGCAGTGCATCCGGCTCGACGTCGCCTTCTACGACGAATACCAGGTCCTCGACCTGCAGATGCCCGACGGACCCGATGGACGGGTGACCGGCGTCGTGGCGCTGCAGACCTCGACCAGCGAGATCCACTCGTTCCGAGCGAAGGCCGTGCTCTTCGCCACCGGCGGTTTCGGCAAGATCTTCAAGGTCACCAGCAACGCGCACACGCTGACCGGCGACGGCGTGGCGATCGCCTACCGGCGCGGCCTGCCGCTCGAGGACATGGAGTTCTTCCAGTTCCACCCGACCGGCATGTACAAGCTCGGCTTCCTCCTGTCAGAGGCGATGCGCGGGGAGGGCGGCTTCCTGGTCAACGGCGAGGGTGAGCGCTTCATGGAGCGCTACGCGCCGACCATGAAGGACCTGGCCAGCCGCGACGTGGTGAGCCGCTCGATCTACCAGGAGATTGCTGCGGGACGCGGCGTGAACGGCAAGGACTTCGTCCATCTCGATGTCCGACATCTCGGGGCACAGGTCCTCAACGAGAAACTGCCCGACATGAGCGGGTTCATCCGGACCTACTTCGGCCTGGAGCCGCTCACCGACCTCGTGCCGATCCAACCGACCGCGCACTACGCCATGGGCGGCATCCCAACCGATATCGACGGGCGGGTCCTCGCCGATGAGGGCGGGCGCGCGGTGCCCGGCTTCTACGCTGCGGGCGAGTGCGCGTGTGTCAGCGTTCACGGGGGGAACCGACTCGGAACGAACTCGCTGCTCGACATCCTGGTCTTTGGTCGCCGGGCGGGGATCGCCATGGCCGACGAGGTGCGAGCCGCGGAGGCTCCGGTCGCGGACAGGGCCGCCGAGGCGGGCGTGACGACGACGCGCGACGAACTGCTTGCGCGCCCCGATGGCGAGCGCCCAGCGGTGATTCGCGCGGAACTCGCGGAGATCATGTTCAGCCACTGCGGCGTGTATCGCACCGCGGCGCTCCTCGGGGAGTGCCGGACGGCGGTGCGGGCGCTCGCCGAACGCGCCGCTCACGTCGTCGTCCAGGACAAGGGGCGCCGCTACAACACCGACCTCGCCGATGCCCTGGAGTTGGGCTTCCTCCTCGACTGCGCCGAGGCGACCGTAGCGTCGGCCGCTGCCCGCACCGAGAGTCGTGGCGCCCATGCGCGCGATGACTTTCCCGACCGCGATGACGTCGACTGGCTCAAGCACACCTTCGCGTTCCGGGACGCCGCCGGCGGCACCCCACGTCTCGCCTACAAGCCGGTCACGATCACGCGCTTCCCGCCGAAGCCGCGGGTCTACTGACCGTGGAGATCCAGCTGCGGGTACGCCGATACGATCCGGAATCGGATCCCGCTCCCCACTGGGACGAGTTTCGGGTCGAGGCCGAGCCGTCGGACCGTGTACTCGACCTGCTGCACCAGGTGAAGTGGTACCAGGACGGAACGCTCACCTTCCGCCGCTCCTGTGGCCACGGGGTGTGCGGCTCGGACGCCATGCTGATCAACGGCCGGAACCGCCTCGCGTGTGAGTACCTTGTCAAGGATGCCGGCTCCCGGGTGACGGTTGAGCCCGTTCGCGGGATGCGGGTGATCAAGGACCTGCTGGTCGACATGGACGGCTTCTGGGACAAGTACCGATCGGTGATGCCGTTCCTGGTGAACGACGAGGTGCCGACCGATGGTCTCGAGCGTCGTCAGTCCCCGGAGGAGCGGGACCGGTTCGAGGACACCAGCAAATGCATCATGTGCGGCGCGTGCACGACCGGCTGCCCCTCGTTCTGGTCGAACCCCGACTACGTCGGTCCGGCGGCCATCGTCAATGCTCATCGGTTCATCTTCGACAGCCGAGACACCGCGGCCGAGGAGCGGCTCGAGATCATGGCCGACGCGGACGGTGTGTGGCGCTGCCGGACGATCTTCAACTGCGTCGAGGCCTGTCCGCGCGGCATCAACGTGACCCGCGCGATCATGGAGGTCACGCGGGAGGTGAGCGGTACCGGACATGGCTGAGCCGACACCGCGTTCGCGCCCGCTGCGACTCCTGATCCACACCGACGGTGCCGCCCGCGGCAATCCGGGTCCTGCGGGAGCGGGTGCCATCCTGCGCGACGCCGCCGACCGCCGCGTGGTGGCCGAGGTCGCCACGTTCCTGGGGGTCCGTACCAACAACTACGCGGAATGGACCGCCGTCGCGTTGGCCCTCGAGGAGGCCGTCCTGCTCGGGGCGGCCCACGTCGATCTGCGCATGGACTCCGAACTGGTCGCCCGGCAGATCACCGGACGCTACCGGGTCAAACACCCCGACCTCAAGCCGATCCACGCGCAGGTGATGGCGCTCCTCACCCGTTTCAGCGGCTACAGCGTTGGCCACGTGCCGCGAGAGCTCAACAAGGATGCCGATCGTCTCAGCAACGTGGCCATCGATCAGTTGCCCGGCTAGGCGCCTGCTGGCCGTCGTGCGAGCCGCAGAGTAGAATCACCCTCCCTGGAGGCGGCTGGACGGCCGCGGGCGCGATCGTCGAAAGGCGGCGCTCGAGGAAAGTCCGGGCTCCACAGAGCAGGCTCGCGGGTAACGCCCGTCCGCCGTGAGGCGAGGACCAGCGCCACAGTGACGATGCCCGCAGCAATGCGGGAGTGAAACGCGGCAAGCTCGAGCCGGAGCAAGACCGAATAGGAGGGCGAAAGGCGGCGTTCGCGCCGCAGCAGGCGGCTCGCTCAGCCCTCGGGTAGGTCGCTCAGATGGATGGCCGTCGCGACGCCGCAGGGCGTCGGCACAGAACCCGGCTTACAGGCCGCTCTCCAGGGACCTCGGCCTAGTCCTCGTCGGCGCGCCAGATGGTGGTGGCGGTGCACGCGTTGCAGATCGCGCGCGCGTCGTCGATGGTGCCGAGCGAGAGCGGGTTGTCCCGACCCCCGAGAAGGCAATCTACCTGGGTTCGGCGCCCCTGATCATCGGGCAGGATCGCAACGTGGCGCACGCGGCAGCGGCGAATCCGCCCCTGCCGAGGGATCGGGATCCGCGGAGCGCTGTCGATCGGGTCGAGCGCCACGGGTGGCTAATCACCCCCTCATGTCCGGAGCACCTGCGCCGGATCACGACCAGCGTGGCTTTCGCCGCCGGTCGGCTCAATGGGGCCTTCGTACCATCGGGCACGGTCCTGATGGCGCGTCTTCCGACCGCCGATCGCCCGCGCTAGACTCACACCGAGATGTTCGGGCGCCGCAAGCAGCAGAATCAGGCATCGACCCGCGAGGCGGAGCGTCGGGCGCTGTTTGCCGAATTGGCGAAACGGCCCGACACGGTCTGCCCGCTGCTGGGACTCGCCGCATCCCGGACCGAGTACCACGGCGAGTTCACTCGTGAGCACCGCTGCTACGCGTTCGGGGAGCCGGCCGAGCTCTCGTCGGAGCAGCAGGAAAAGGTCTGTCTGCAGCGCGGCTACGGAAACTGCCCCAGGTACCTGCGCGGAGTCCTGGTGATCCCCACCGAGGAGCTCGAGGCACTCCGACGGACGGCCGTGCCCGCCACGCCGCCACCGCCCCCACCGGCGGCACCACGCCCCGCGTCCGGGATCGCGAACGGCGGCGGTCGGAGACGCGGGATCATCGGAGCGGTCCTGGTGATCGTGCTGGCCGCGGCTGGCGGAGGTGCCGCCTTCCTCTTCCTGCGCGACGGGGGGACGGCGGTGGCACCGACGCCAACGCCGTCGCCGAGCGTGGTCCCGAGCGCAAGCGGAAGCGCGAGTGAGAGCACCGAGCCCTCCGGCAGCCAATCCGCCCCGCCACCAACGCCCGTCCAGACACCGGATCCGACGCCCATCCCTGGTGACGTCTTCGACTTCTACGAAGTGGCGGTCGCGCCCGGCGATTACATCCTGTTCGAGGTTGACGAGGAGACCGGGGAGATCATCCGGCAGCTCGGGGCCACGTTCTCTGCCAATTCCCAGGCTCCAGTTGAGAGGCTGACGCTCCCGGACGGTTCGCCCTACTGGCGGACGGCGCGCGGGTTCTACACCGGCCTCTCCTACATCCACGACGCGTCGGGGCCATTCGGGATTCGCGCGGTCTACAAGCGCCCCGACGGCTCCCGCAGTTCTGAACTGCTGCCCGAGGACGAGCTCTAGCTCTCCTGCCCCCGGGTGCCGATCCGGCTGCGACTGCTCCCATCCTGTCGAAAAGCCCTTGACGGGCGACGCCTGCCCTGTAGAATGGCGCCCTGTGGTCCAAAGTGGGGCCAAATGGGGATCAGTGGTAGGCGCCGCGCAGATGCAACCGTCGTCCTTTCTGACCGGAGAGTTCAGGCACACGCTTGATGACCGTGGTCGTGTTGCGATCCCGGTCCGCTTCCGTGAGCGCCTGGCGCCCGGAGCCACGATCTCGCGCTGGCTGGATGGTTGCCTCGGCATCTTTCCGCAGGACGTCTGGAACGATCTCGCGACCAAGCTCCAGGCGCTCCCGGTGACCAGCACGCGCGGTCGCGAGTTTGGCCGCTTCATGTCCTCGGGGGCCGTCGAGGTCGAGCTTGACCGGCAGGGGAGAGTCCTGATCCCGAGTTATCTGCGCGAGTACGCGGGGATCGGCGAGGGCGAGGTCGTCGTGGTCGGGGCGCTCAGCAGGCTGGAACTTTGGGCACCGTCTGCATGGGAGCCATATCGCTCACGCATCGAGGACGAGCCGGAGGCGCTCGCCGAACATCTCGCCGATCTCGGGATCTGAGGGAGCGTGACGCCATGACGCACGTCGCATTCCCGCCATTCATGCGTCTCCGGGCCGATCGGCCCGTCGTCCGACACGAAAGGTGCAACCGCCAATGGGAGAAGGGCACCTGCCGGTCCTCGTCGACGAGGTTCTCTCCTCGCTGGCGCTCGGGCCCGGCAGCTCCGCGGTGGACTGCACAGTCGGGGGCGGTGGGCACGCCGAGCGGCTCCTGGAGGCATCGTCTCCGGACGGCCGCCTGCTCGGCATCGACGCCGATCAGGCGGCCGTCGCGGAGGCGCACCGCTTCCTCGACAGGTTCGGCGATCGGGTTGTACTGCGCCACGCCAACTTCGCGCAGCTCCACGAGACTGCACGCGACGCCGGGTTCATCGACGTCGATGCTGTCCTCTTCGACCTCGGCCTCTCCAGCTATCAGCTCGCCGATTCCGCACGCGGGTTCGGCTTTGCGGCCGACGCGCCGCCGGACATGAGATTCGATGAAGATCGTGGTGTATCGGCCCTCGACCTCATCGACGGATCGTCGGAGCGAGAGCTCGCCGGAATCCTCGCGACGTTTGGTGAAGAACGCCGTGCAGGCCGCATCGCGAAGGCGATCCTGGCGGCGCGCGCGGAAGGTCGCCTGATGACGGCCACCGACCTGGCCGGCGTGGTCGCCGCGGCCGTACCGCAGCCCCGGGCCGACATCGGGCGCATCCATCCGGCCACGCGGACCTTCCAGGCGCTGCGCATCGCCGTGAACCGAGAGCTTGACGTGCTCGGTGTCGGTCTCGAGGGTGCGCTTGCAACCCTGCGACCCGGCGGACGACTGGCGGTGATCAGCTACCACTCCGGCGAGGACCGGATCGTCAAACGCTTCATCGCGCGCGAGAGCCGGGACTGCATCGAGCAGCCACTGCCGCCGGCCTGCACCTGTGGACACCGCGCGCAACTGCGGCCCGTTACCAAGCGCGTGGTGAAGCCAAGTCCCGGCGAGATCCATCGCAACCGTCGTGCGCGCAGCGCTCGTCTGCGCGTGGCCGAGAAGCTCGCCCCGGCGAGCGCGTAGTCACGAAAAGAGGAGGGCACAACCGATGAGCCGAGGACGGCCACGGCACCAGTCCAGTCGGCGGCGCATGTACAGCGGCCGGCAGCGGGAGGTCCGCGAGCGGCGCATGCAGGCGTCGCTCGAGGAGCGCTCCGTACCCGATGGCGGGACGATGTTCGAGATTGACGAGACCCGCGACTACGACGCACCGACCGCCTGGGGCGCACCGTTGCATCGCCGAGCGAGCGCCGCGTAGATGGCCGTCATCGGCGCACGCCCGGCGACCGGGATCGGGATCGTCCGCAGGCGCCCACGAGTGCGTCCACGCACGGTCTCCCGGGCACGCCCGCGGCGCGCGGCCGATCGTCGCAAGGAGGTGGCCAGCGTCACCGGGTTCCTGGTGGCCATTGCCGCAGCGGTCGGGCTCGGCCTCTTCTACCTCAGCCAGTCGTCCCATGTCGCGGCGACCGGCTATGAGATCAACGCAATGCAGGCCCAGATGTCGCAGCTCCGAGCGGAGGAACAGCAGTTGATCTTCCAGATCGGTGAGGCCCGCTCGCCCGCGGTTATCGAAGATCAGGCTCGGCGGCGCCTGCACCTGGTCCCGTTGAGCCAGTCCGTCGTCAGGTTTGCTCAGCCATTGATCGACCAGACTCGTTGAAGTAGACAGTCGCGGTCCCCGGGGCCGCGACTGCCGGAGAAGCCGTGCTCGCCAGGACCGACAGCCGTGCCCGCGCCCTGCTCCTGATGATCGTGGCTGCCTTGCTCGCCACGATCATCGGCGGCCGGCTGGTGTGGTGGCAGGTCGCGGACCGAGAGCGTCTCGTCGAGATGGCGCTCAACCAGCTCGCGCAGAACGAGGAGATTCCCGCTGCGCGCGGCGAGATACGGGATCGCAACGGCGAGCTGCTCGCCACCTCGGTCCAGGTGCAGTCGGTCTTTGCCACGCCGCCGACCGTCAGCGACATCGAGAGTACGTCCTCGCTCCTCGCCTCGGTGCTTGGCATGGATGTTGCCGACGTCCGCACGCGGATCTCCAGTGACGACCCGTGGGTCTGGCTGCGGCGACGCGTGGACGACACGACGGCCGAACGGATCGCAGCCCTCGACCTCCCCGGTGTTGGGATGATCCCCGAGACACGGCGCGTCTACCCGCTCGCCGGGATCTCGCCGGGAACCACGCTCGGTGCGCAGCTGCTCGGCTATGTGAACGTTGATGGCGAGGGACAGTACGGCCTCGAGGGCGCCGAGGATGCCCTGCTCAGCGGGTTGCCGGGAGCGGTCACGGCACAGGAGGACGTCAGCGGCCAGCGAATCGCCGACTCGGTCTACGAACTGCGCCCGCCGGTCGATGGCGCCGATCTGACACTGACGCTCGACATCGGACTCCAGCACATGCTCGAGGCGGCGATGTGGAGCACCCTCGAGAAGAACCAGGCAAAGGGCGTGACCGGAATCGTGATGGACCCACGGACAGGAGCGATCCTGGCGCTGGCGACCTTCCCATCATTTGACGCCAACGCCTACGGACTGGCCGATCCGTCGCTCTACACCAACCCCGCGGTGAGCCATCAGTACGAGCCGGGATCGGTGATGAAGGCGTTCACCATCGCGGCAGCGCTCGACGCCGACGCCATTACCACCGAAACCACTGTCCACGACGACAACAACCTGCGTCTCGGCAACGTTCGGATCCAGAATGCGGACCGCGCCAGCTACGGCTATGGCCACGGTGACATCGCCGCGGGAGATGTTCTCAAGCTCTCGAACAACGTGGGTGCGGCGAAGATCGGCCTTCTGCTCGGTCGCGAGCGCCTGTACGAGGCGTTCAAGCGGTTCGGGTTTGGGTCACCGACCGGGATCGACCTGTCGGGCGAGGCACCGGGTGTCGTCTGGAATCCGAATGGGCCGAATGCATCGGGCGACCTGACCGCCGCCCAGAACGCGTTCGGCCAGGGGCTGAGCGTCACCGCCGTGCAGCTGGTCGCGGGCTATGCGGCGATCGCGAACGGCGGGACCCTGGTCACGCCGCACCTCATCGCCGGGTGGACGGGACCGGACGGGGTCTACCACGAGGCCGATGTCGAGCCCGGTGAGCGCACGATGCGCGAGGAGACCGCCGCGACCGTTCTCGAGTTGCTGACCGGGGCCATCGATGACGGAATCGCCAAGCCGGCGGCGATCCCCGGCTACGCGGTGGCAGGCAAGACCGGGACGGCCCAGGTGGCCGGACCGATCCTGAGCCAGGTCCAGGTGGGGACCGATGGGTCGGGGAAGGCGGTCTACGAGGCCCGAACCACCTACGCGTACAGGGAGGGCTGGATCGACGCGTCGTTCATCTCGATCATGCCCGCCAGCAACCCGCAGCTGGTGACACTCATCCTGATCCATCGGCCCGTCACGTGGGCCGGATTCCGCACGGTCGAGACGCCACAGGCCGTCTTCAGAGATCTCGCCCCGCGCATGCTGGAGTACCTGGCCATCCCGCCCGACCGAATCGTCGATCCGGTGGCCGCAAAGTGAGGCTGATAGACTCGGCGGCACCATCTGCAGATAGCGGAGTGCCTCCGTCGATCCGCCTCGAAGACCTCCTGGCTGCCACCGGCGGCCATCTCCTCGGGCCGACCTCGGTCACCTCGTTCGCGGGCGCCGTGGTCGATTCGCGCAGGGTGGTGCCCGGCTGCTGCTTCGTCGCACTCCGCGGCGAGCGCGTTGACGGCCATCGCTTCGCCGCCGAGGCGGCGGCACTCGGCGCGAGCGTCCTCCTCGTCGAGCGCCCGATTGCCGTTGCTGCCGGCGCCGATGCGGCGATCGTCCAGGTACCCGACGCGCTCGCCGCGCTCCAGGCTGCGGCGCGTTGGTGGCGGAGCCGCTCGGCGGTTCGCGTGGTGGGGGTCACCGGATCGACGGGAAAGACGATCGCCAAGGAGATCGTGGCCGATGTCCTCGCCCGGACGCTGCGGGTGATCCGCAACGAGGGCAATCTCAACAGCGAGACGGGGCTGCCGATGACGCTCCTGCAGTTGCAGCCGGAGCACGAGGTGGCGGTCCTGGAGATGAGCATGTACACCGAAGGCGAGATCGCGCTGCTGGCCGATATCGCGCAACCGGAGGTCGGGGTCGTCCTGGCCGTGCATCCGACCCATCTCGAGCGAGCCGGAAGCATCGAAGCGATCGCCCGAGCCAAGGCCGAGCTGCCGGCGGCCCTGCCCCGCAGCGGCCTGGCCGTGCTCAACGCTGACGACCCGCGCGTCGTCGCAATGCGAGCAGTGACACCGGCGGCGGTCATCACGTTCGGCCTGTCCGGCGGGGCCGACGTTCGCGCGACCGACGTCGAGTCGCGCGGGCTGGGCGGCACCCGCTTCACGCTCCAGACGCCGTGGGGCACCCGGCGCGTGCACTCCGCCATGCCGGGGCGTCACCTCGTACCGCATGCGTTGGCGGCGGCCGCCGTCGGCGAGCACTTCGGCGTGCCGCTCGACGAGGTCGAGGCGGCGCTGACGGCCGGCAGCCGAGCTGCGCACCGGATGGCCCTGGTGGAGGGTGCGGGTGGCGCGATGATCATCGACGACACCTACAACGCCTCGCCTGTGTCGGTTTCGGCAGCCCTCGACTTTCTCGGCGAGACGCCGATCGCCACTGGGCGCCGTCGGCTGGCGGTGCTCGGGGACATGCTCGAACTCGGGTCGGGCGAGGAACGGCAGCATCGCCAGATCGGGGGTCGGGCGGCGGCCGTGGTGGATGGCCTGGTCACGGTGGGCGAGCGCGGACGCTGGATCGCCGACGGGGCGCGGCTGGCCGGCCTGACCGACGTGGCGGAGGCGGCCGATGTCGAGGAAGCATTGACCGTGGTCGAGCGGGCACTCGCGCCCGGGGTCGGCGACCTGCTTCTCATCAAGGGGTCGCGCGGCATCGAGCTCGACCGGCTGGTCGCCGGGCTCTCCCGGGAACCGGGTTCCCTGCCGACGGGGGACGACTGACCATGCTCGCCATCGTGGTGGCGCTGCTCGCGGCCTTCGCCGGCGTGCTCCTGTTGGGACCGATCTACATCGGCCTCCTGCAACGCCTTGGCTTCGGCAAGCGGATCCGCTCGGAAGGACCGGAGGGCCACGTCGGGAAGTCGGGCACTCCGACGATGGGCGGCATGCTCCTGGTCGTGGTGGTGATGTTCCTGGCGATGGCCATGCGGATCGAGGATCCGTTCACCCTGACGCCCATGCTGGCGCTCGTCGGCGTCTCGATCCTGGGCGCCATCGACGACTTCGTGAACGTGCGCACCGGGGTCGGCGTGCGTGGCCGCTTCAAGCTCGTCTGGCAGACGATCGTCGCCCTGCTGGCCGCGTTCTACATCCAGCGCCACTTCGATATCACCGGTGTGGATGTCCCGTTCGCCGGTGTGGTGGTGATCGGCGGCTTCCTGTTCATCCTGTTCGTCGCCTTCGTGATCGTCGGCGTCAGCAACGCGGTGAACCTGACCGATGGGCTCGACGGGCTCGCCGCCGGCGTGCTCATCTTCAGCTTCGTGGCCTATCTGCTGATCGCTTTGGTCGAGGTACCCGGCGGCAAGCCGTCGCAGCCCAACCTGGCCATCTTCTGCGCACTGATCATTGGCGCGCTGATGGGGTTTCTCTGGTTCAACGTCCACCCGGCACAGCTCTTCATGGGCGATGCCGGCGCGCTGTCGCTGGGCGCCACGCTGGCCGTGGTGGCCACCATCACCACTCAGTTGGTGCTCCTGGCGGTGATCGGCTTCGTCTTCCTAGCGGTGATCATGAGCGTCGTGCTGCAGGTCGGGTCCTTCAAGTTGCGGGGCCGCCGGATCTTCCGCATGGCGCCGCTCCAGCACCACTTCGAGTTGCTCGGCTGGGCAGAGGAGAAGATCACGCTCCGCTTCTGGATCGTCAGCGCCCTCGCCGGCCTGCTCGGCTTCAGCGTCTATCTCGCGGCCGTGAACGGGCTCTAGCAGGACCGATGACCACCGTGACTGCACTGATTCGCACGCTCGACGACCTCCGTGGCCGGCGCGTGGTCGTGTTCGGCCTGGCCCGATCGGGCGGTGCCGCGGCCCGTATGCTGGCCGACGGTGGCGCCGAGGTGACGATCTATGACCGCCGCCCTGCAGCCGCGCTCGCGGACGAGATCACCGGCCTCGGCGACCGGGCGATCCACCTCGCCCTCGGCGTTACGGAGGACGAGGCGCGCGCGCTCATCGTGCGGGGCGACCTGCTGGTCACCAGTCCGAGCATCTCGCCCGACTTCCCGACCACCGATCCGTGGCTGCGCGCCGCCCTCCGGGAGGCGATCGAGCGAGGGGTCGAGCTGGTCAGCGAGGTTGAGCTCTTCCTCCGGCTCACCAGGGCGCGCGTGCTCGCCGTGACCGGGACCAAGGGCAAGACCACGACCACCGCCCTCATCGGTGAGATCCTCGCCGAGTCGGGCATCTCGCATCTCGTCGGGGGCAACATCGGCCGCCCCCTGATCGAAGAGGTGGGGCTCCTCGGCCCGGGCGACTGGGCCGTCCTTGAGCTTTCCGAGCTGCAGCTTCCGACCATCTCGCGCGGCGCCGACATTGCGGTCTACACCAACATCGGCGCTGACCACCTCGACCGCCATGCCAACGAGGCCGCCTACCGTGCGGTCAAGGCGCGCCTCGGCGAGCTGTCCGCCCGCAGAGGGCTGGTGGTGCTCAACGCCGACGATCCGGGGTGCCGCGAACTCGGTGCTCGACTGCCGGCCGCTTCCATCGCGTGGTACGGGCTCGGGGCGGTTGATCTGCAGCTCGCCGCACGCGTCTCCGACGGCTGGCTGATGGTCCACGGCGAGCGCGTCCTCCCCGTCGCGGAGGTACCGCTGCCGGGCCGCCACCTTCTCTCCGATGCCCTGGCAGCGGCACTCGCGTCAGAGCTCGCCGGTGCTTCGACGTCTGCCATCGCGGCGGGGATCCGTCAGTTCCGCGGGGTGCACCACCGCCTCGAGACGCTGGGTGAGTGGGGCGGGGTGCGGTGGGTAAACGACTCTCAGGCGACCATCCCGGTCGCCGCCATCGCGGCGCTGGAGGCATTCCTGCCAGCGAGCGTCGTGCTGATTGCCGGTGGCCAGGACAAGGGGCTCGACTATGCCTCCTTCGCCGAGGCGGCGGCCTCGCGCTGTCGCGCTGTGGTGCTGATCGGCGAGACCGCGGACCAGCTCGAGCGGCTCATCGGCGGCCGAGTCGCGATCGAACGTGTCGCCTCGATGTCCGATGCGGTGCGCCGCGCTGCCGCGCTTGCGCTCCCCGGCGACGTTGTGCTGCTCTCGCCGGCGGCCGCGTCATTCGATATGTTCACCGACTACGCCGCGCGAGGCGATGCCTTCCGTGCCGCCGCCCTTGCCATCAACGACGCCTCGTCCCCCGCGGAGACGAACTCGTGACCGGCGCGGTGGCCGTCGCGCGCGGGAAGCCACGCGCGGGCGTGCGCCGAGATCGCCAGCAGGTCTCGCTGCCCCTCCTGGTTGCGGTCGTCGCCCTGGTCGCGTTCGGGGTCGTGATGGTCTACTCCTCGTCGAGCGTGCGCTCGTACATATTCAGCGCGGACGCCGGCGCCCAGGGGACGCAGCAGATGATCTGGGCAGGGCTCGGCCTGCTGGCAATGTACGTCGCCAGCAGGACCGATTTCCGCCTCCTGCGCTTCATCGCCATCCCCGTCTTCGTCGTCAGCCTCGCGTTGCTGGTGCTGGTCCTGATTCCGGGGATCGGGACCGAGGCGTCCGGCTCGCGTCGCTGGCTCGTGCTGCCCGGCATCGGCGGTTTCCAGCCCGCGGAGCTTGCCAAGTTCGCGATCTGCCTCTATCTGGCCCACTGGCTTGACCGGCGCGGGCGGGAGGCGCGCGGGCTTTCGAGTGGGCTCATCCCGTTCGTGGTCCTGGTCGTGCCAGGCTTCATCCTGATCGCCCTTGAGCCGGACCTCGGTACCGCTGGCGTCTACATCGTCACTGCGATTGCCGTCTTCTTCATGGCCGGAGCGAACCTGGGGTACCTGACCGCCATCGGCGGGGCCGTCATCGGTGCGGCTTACCTGATGGTGACCAGCACGCCCTATCAACTTCAACGGCTGGAGGGTTTCCTCGACCCGTTTCGAGATCCGCTCGGATCCGGCTACAACGTGGTCCAATCGCTCATGGCGCTCGCGCTCGGCGGGGTGACTGGCGCGGGTCTCGGGGCCAGCCGCCTGAAGTACCTGTACCTGCCGGCACCGTCGACCGACTTCATCTTTGCCATCATCGGTGAGGAATGGGGCCTGATCGGTACCCTGACGGTGCTCGCCCTGTTCCTGATGATCGCCTACCAGGGCTACCGGATCGCCATCCAGGCCCCGGATACCTTCTCAGGTCTTCTGGCTGCAGGCATCACCACCTGGCTGGTGGTCCAGGCCTGCGTCAACATGATGGTCGTCTCCGCACTCCTACCGGTCACCGGGATCCCGCTCCCGTTCATCAGCTACGGTGGCTCGGCTCTCATCATCAACCTCGTCGGGGTCGGCATCTTGCTGTCGATCTCGCGCGAGACCAACCAGACAGGATCAATGTTCGATGCGGTGTTCGGTGTCGGGCGGCGGGACAGGCGGGCACATCCACCCCGCGCTGGCCGTCGCGCGGGCCTTGCGCGACGCGCAGCCCGACCTTGAGCTCTCCTACGTGGGCGGCGTTCGCGGCTTCGAGCGACGCCTCGTCGGCACCGCCATGCCCTACCACCAACTCGTGGTCAGGTCGCTGCGCAGCGCCGGAAGGGATCTGCACATCGTCCTTGATCCACTGCGGCTGGCGGCCTCTGCCCCGCAGGCATGGTGGCTGCTTGGACGGTTGCGACCTGCCGCGATCTTCACGACCGGCGGCTACCTGGCGCTCCCGTTGGTCGCTGCCGCCCGAGTCCGCCGCATCCCCACGCTCCTCTGGGAGGGGAACGTGATTCCCGGCCGCGCGACCGCGGCGGTCGGGCGTCTCGCGGCGCGCGTGGCCGTCTCCTTCCCGCCGACCCTGGAGGCGTTCCCGGGACACAGCTTCATCTCCGGGACCCCGATCCGGTCGTTCGCCGGGATCGACCGCGACGCGGCCCGCGCCGGCTTTGGCGTTGCCGGCGACGAGCGCCTGCTGCTCGTCTTCGGTGGGTCGCAGGCGGTGGCCCGCATCACCGTCGCGCTCGACGGTGCGCTCGCCGAGATCCTGCGCGAGTGGCGGGTTCTGCACCTCGCCGGCGACGCGGGAATGCCCCAGGCACTGGCGGCGCGCGAGCGCCTTCCCGAGGAGCTCCGAGCGCGATACGAGCCGGTGCCGCTGCTCACCGACCGGATGGCCGATGCACTGGTGGCCGCCGATCTGGTACTGGGTCGAGCTGGTTCGTCCACCTGTGCAGAAGTCGCCGCCGTGGGCG
>JAOUHE010000158.1 GCA_029865285.1 Chloroflexota bacterium | reverse complement strand
CTGGTCCTAGTATCGCGTCGAGCAGTTGGCGAGCTTCCTCGCACAGGTGACAGCCGTCGCGCTCGTACAGGGTCACGCGTGGCGGGCTTGGCATGGCCCGATGATAGGATGATTGCCGGCGCCGCCCCCGTAGCTCAGTGGATAGAGCGTGGCCGTCCTAAGGCCAGCGTCGGGGGTTCGATTCCCTCCGGGGGCGCTTCAACGACGCATCGGGCTGCGCGAAGAACGGTCGTGCTCGCTCCGTCCACTCCGGCGGCAGGACCACGGCCTATCATCAATCGATGGCCCGACGACGCGAGGTGCGGTACGCCTGGAACGGCGACGTGGCGCTTGCCTATGAGGTCTTCGGCGCGGGCCCGGTGGACCTCGTCTACCTCCAGGGCTACACCTCCCACGTCGACCTCAACTGGGAGAGCCCGTACCTCGCGAGGTTTCTGCGTGGCCTGGGCGAGCGCGCGCGGGTAATCCACACGGATCGACGCGGCTGGGGCTGCTCCGATCGGTTCTCACCGGGCGACGTTGCGCCGCTCGAGGTCCAGGTGGACGACCTGGTCGCCGTGATGGATGCGGCGGGCTCCGAGCGGGCGGTGGTCTTTACGTCCAACGACACCTGCCTCGCGGGGGCCCTGTTCGCGACGACGTATCCCGAGCGGACGGCCGGCCTCGTGCTCGTCGACCCGATGTTCGCCTACCACCGCGACACCGAGGACGCGAGGCGGGTGTGGGCCGAAACTCTCGCCCGCGTCCGGCGCGAGTGGGGGACGCCCGCCTACTTCGGTGAGTTCTGGCACGACGTGCGCGAGCAGGAGGACTGGTACGCCCGGTGGGGCCGGGCGAGCGTCGCGCCGGGGGCGCTTGTCGCCGAGGTGGAGGCGTTCGGCGCGGTCGATGTGCGGGACGTGCTCCCCTCGATCCACGCGCCGACGCTCCTCGTCGGCAGCTCGGGGGAGGTCGTGAACGACCCGATCATGACTGAGAGCAATGCCTACGCGCGGGCCGCCCAGGCCGTGATCTCGGGCTCACGCCTGATCGAACCGACGAAGGACGGCGGGGCCGCGTGGCACCACTGGTACGCCCGGGGTCCCGCGATTCTCGCCGCCGTCGGCGAGCTGGTCGCCTCCATTCGCGAGGAGCAGGCGTCCTTCGACCGGGTGCTCGCCACGGTCCTGTTCACCGACATCGTCGACTCCACCGCGACCGCTGCGGTGATGGGCGACGCCCGTTGGCGCAAGATGATCGATGAGCACGACCGCATGGCCAAGGGCCTGGTGACCAGATACCGCGGCGAGTTCGTCGACTCCACGGGCGACGGCCTCCTCGCCACGTTCGACGGCCCGGCACGAGCCATTCGCTGCGCCCAGGCGATCATCGAGGCTGCCCGACCCCTGGGGGTCGAGATACGAGCCGGTCTTCACACCGGCGAGGTCGAGCGCGCCGAACACGGTATCGCCGGCGTGGGCGTTCACATCGGCGCCCGGGTCGGGGCCATGGCCGGCGCTGGCGAAGTCTGGGTCAGCTCCACTGTCAAGGATCTGACGGCCGGCTCCGGCCTCGCGTTCGAGGACCGCGGCGAGCACGAGCTCAAGGGCGTCCCAGACCGCTGGCACCTGTACCAAGTCGCGCGATCCTGATCGCCGACCAGCCGAGAACATTAGGCGGCGAAAACGTGCAACGGACCCTCGGTCAGGCCGGCACCCCACCCTACTGACGGTGGGCGGTCAGTTGAATCCGACCCAGGCCACGTCGGCGAGATCGGACAGGCGGTTTGCCTGAATTCCCCGGTCCGACACCGTGTAGACGCGGTCATCGACTACCAGCGACCGGTAGATCTGGGCTTCCCACTCGTACGAGCATTCCTTCTCGGCAGCGCACCGCTTTGCTGTGTGCGTCACCGACCCGATCTCTTCGATGCCGTCCCGGCCTGCCTTCACCCCGATCGCGCCCGCAAACCAGGTCTCCCGGCCACGATCCGACGACCATGTCTGCACCGGGAGCATCGTCAGGCCGGTGGCGGGCCAGTAGAGGAAGGCCCTGTGATCGTATTCGACCTGCGACGATCCACCGCCGAAGGTCAACGTGTGCAGTCGGTGCGGGTTGGCCGGATCGGAGACGTCGAACACCGCCACCTGGGTGCCCTTGGTCCTGCCCTGGTCATCGGCATCCTGGCCGATCCCCAGCAGCAGCCCGTCACCGATGGGGTGCAGGTAGGCCGAGTAGCCGAGGATCTTCAGCTCGCCGACCTTCTTCGGGTTGGTCGGATCGGACAGGTCGATGATGTACAGCGGGTCGGTCTGGCGGAAGGTCACGACGTACGCGAGTTCGTCGATGTAGCGGACGCTGTAGATGCGCTCGCCAAGCCCCAGCCCATCGACCCTTCCGATCAGCTCGAGAGCCCCGTCGTCCTCCGCCAGCACGCTGACGAAGCTTTCGGACTCACCGGGCTGCCCACCACCCCACCACGAGGGCTCGGCGGTGGTCGCCACCCGGAGCTTCCCGTCATGCTCGGACATTGCCCATTGGTTGAGCAGGAAGCCGGTGACTGCTCCCGTGGCCCGGTACACCGCCGCAGCCTCTCCGGAGATATCGAACTTGTGGATCTGGGTCGTGACACCATCGATCGTTTGCTGGGCGTGGTCTTCCCCTGCCAGAGCGTTCCAGTCGTACCAGCGCTGGGTGGCCACGTACAGGGAATCCTGCGACGCATAGACGGTGTCACCGTCGGCGAAGACCGAGACGCTCCCTGCCGGTTCCAGACCGTCGGACAGGTGGATCGTCAAGACGGACAGCGTCCCGAACCCGGAGAACTCGCTGGGACGGAACGCCTGGCTGCAGTCGACCAGCAGGCCTTCCGAGGTGATCGTCCGGTTGCCCCGCATTTCCTCCATCACGTAGTAGGGCAGCCAATTCTCGATCGTCGACTCCTCGATCACCTGGCGGTTCTTCCGCTCCGCCTCCCGCTCCGCGCGGAGTCCGGGACCCTCGGGGTAGACGAAGTCGAGGCCGGTCGGGTAGGCCTCCACCACTACCCGGGCGGTATCGCCCACCATCCGGGCACTGAGGTAGGAGCCGTCGACGTACAGGGTCCGCACGATGCGCATGTCGGCCGGGTCCGAGATGTCGATCTGCTGGAGCCGCGAACTCCCCGACCCGTAATAGGGAACGGCCAGATCCCGAACCGCGGGGGTCGGCCATGGCGCCGGACCACCCAGATAATCGTTGCGCGAGAGAACGAGGAGCGTGTCGCCGGAAAGCAGCAACTCGTGTGCCGACCCGTTCTCCAGGCTGAGCGAATCCATGAGCCGGGGTTGTGCGCCGGACACGTCGATGTAATGAAGCCGGTTCTGCGCGATGGCCAGGATGCGGGTTCCGTCGGTCTTCACGACGTCAGGCTCGTCAACGCCCACCTCCTGTACGTTCGTTGTCGAGTAGTCGACCCCGGCGGTCCGGTTGTCAACCCGACTGACGCCCGCCTGGCCTGGCGCGGCGGTGTCGAAGGCGACTGCGTCTTCAGCGAAGAACCACCCGCCGCCGCCAGTTCCGGGGAGGCCATACGGGCCAACGACTTCCAGGGCATGCTGCTTCACGTAGTCGAGGAGAGGTTCGCAGGCGTCGAAGCGCTGCAGCGCGAAGGCCATGACTGGGGGAGGTACGAATGGGAGAACCGAGATCGGCGCCCGTTTCCCGGTGCCCGGATTGGCGACGCCGGTGGCGCCTCCCGCAATGAGCACTGCCACGGCGACCAGAGTGACGAGCGACTTCCGCATGGTTCTTCCTTCGTGCGTCTTGCCTCTGGGACGCACGGGCGAGCCGGGAGGTTCCCGTCCTCGGCCTATGGCTTCACCGGCCGACTAACAGGCGCGTCGGCATGCTAGGCAGCACCTGGGACCGGAGGACGTACGCGGAAGGCTTGAACGAGTGCGGTCAGCAGCGCCAGGAGCAGCGCTGGAA
>JAOUHE010000026.1 GCA_029865285.1 Chloroflexota bacterium | reverse complement strand
CGTCCCGTCCGTCGAGCTTCAGAAGGCGCTCCACGTCCCGGGCCGGATCAGCGCGCTCGATGTAGCCATGACGCTCGTCTATCTCGCGCATTTCCTCCTGCCCCTGCTCGCCGCGTTTCTGCTCTGGGCACTACGGCGCCACCACTACTACCCATACGTCGTGGCGCTCATGCTCCTGTCGTTCGCCCAATTCGTGACCGCCGTGATCATGCCGGTCGCCCCACCCCGATTCGCCGGCCTGTACGGCGAGGCACTACCCGTCTACGACATCTCGCTGGAGGTCACCCAGGCGCTCCATCTGGGAACCCTCAGCTGGGCGTACCAGAACCTCAACGGCAACCCGGTGGCGGCCTTTCCCTCGCTGCATGCCGCGTACCCGGTCCTCGCGTTCCTCTTTCTTCGGCAGGCGTGGCCTCGCGCTGCGTGGCTGATGCTGGCATGGGGCGCCCTGGTCATGTTCGCCATCGTCTATCTCGCCCACCACTACGTCGTCGACGCCATCGGGGGCGTGGCCTATGCCGCCGCCGCATACTGGGTGGTCGACCGGCTCCGCCACGCCGACTGGCTGCGGGCAATCTACGCGCTCTGGCGCGGACGCATCGGTCGCCGCCTCCCCGGCCGGACGTGAGCGCGACTCGCGCGCCGAGCTTGTCCACGCGACGGATGGCCCGAACCGTGGCGCTGGCCATGATCCTGGCCATCGGGATCGTGAACCTGTATTGGGCATTCAGTTCCTGGACGCTGTCGGATGCCGCGGCCTACTGGAACGCGGCCCTGCGCCTCCGCGATGGCGAAGCGCTCTACCCGCTCCTGACCAACGTGGACGCATCCGAGGTGTACCGATACGCCCCGTGGTTCGCGTGGGCGGCCGTGCCGTTCACACTCCTCCCGGTCCAGGTCGCCGGCGCCCTCTGGTCGACGGTGCTGCTGGCAGCGAGTGCCATTGCCCTCGTGCCGCTGGTGCGAGCGCGAGCGTGGCTGCTGGTCGTGCTCTTCGCGCCGATCCTGATCGGTATCAGTGCGGTCGGCAACGTCCAGGCCCTGCTTGTCGCCGCGCTGGTCTGGGGCGTGGATCGGCGGGCCGGACCGCTGGCGGTGGGCGCGGCAGCATCACTGAAGATCTTCCCGATCGTATTCGTCGCTGTCTACCTGGGCCGTCGCCAGTGGGGGCGGGCAGCGGCGGCCCTTGCGGTCGCAGCCGCCCTCTGGGCGCCGGCGCTGCTGTACGACCTGCGCGGTTACGCAACCGATGCCGGTCAAGCTGCCTCCCTGTACGCGGTCCCGGTCCTTTGGGCGGTAGTGGTCGGCGCCGGGATCGGGCTCACCCTTCGCGTGGCACGCACCCGCTACGCATGGCTGGCCGCGGCGACGACCGTCGTGGTTTCGCTGCCCCGCCTCTTCGTCTACGACGTGACCTACCTGATGGTGGGCGTGGAGGGGCGTCGGGGCTGACCCGGGCCTGCACGGTATCGGAGCATACCGACAGGGATTCACCGATTTCGGCCCCGAATCATGGCGGTCTGGCTCGGATGCGGAGTATGCAGCTAGGATTCGGGCCTACCTCGGTCCATGCGCTCGGATGCCGAGCGCGGCCTCAGCCGCGCAGTGCGCACCGCTACCGAGTCAGTCGCGCCACCAGCCGCTCGGCGAGGTCGATCGAGTAGTTCTGCCCCCGGTCGTGGGGATACACCTGGAACATGCTCGCCACCCACAGCCCCGGAATCGGCGTGTCGAAGGGCGGGATGTGGTCGCGGTAGTCGACCGTGACGATCGGCTGGGCAAAGGGGGCCGAGAACGACCAGGCATCGGTCACCCAGTCGGGACGGAACTCGGGATTGATGCGGGCCAGGTGCGGCGAGAACTGCGCGACCGCCTCGGAGGTGGACGCGCGCAGGAGCGGGTCGTCCATCGGTCGATAGTTGCCCAGGTAGACGAGGTGCCGTCCCCCATAGTCGGCGCGATGCATGTAGTTGGTGTGCTCAACCAGCGCCATGAACGGGAAGCCCGGGTCGTTGACGTTCATCCAGTAGCTCTGGGTCAGCGGCCGATCAAGCGCCAGCACCAGGCAATGGGCGCCGTAGGCGGTCCCCCACTCATGCCTGGACCGATAGTCGTCGGGCAGCTCCGGCGCCAACCGGCAGGTCAGCCGCACGGCGAGCGTGGAGACCACCCGGTCGACGACGAGCGACTCGCCGGTCGTGGTCTCGACGCGCAGCCCGCCGGACGGGTCGCTGCGGATCTCTTGCACCTCGGTGCCCAGGCGAAGGGTGCCACCCGCCTCGGTGATCCGCTCTGCCAGTCGGTCATACAGCCGCTGGAAGCCGCCGCGCAGGTAGCCGAGCTGGGCGGTCCGGTCGTGAACGCGCGCCCAGAACCAGGGCATGGCGATCTCGTCGGCCAGCCCCCCGAACTTGCCGCGCAAGAGCGGTCCCCAGACGACGTCGTAGGCGCGGGCGCCCATGCGTCGCCGGATCCAGTCGGCTGCGGTGTGTCCCTCGAGTCGGGCCGGCCCGCGCAGCGTCCGGAGGTAGGCGAGCCACGCACCCATCCGAATCCGATCCAGCAGCGGGAGTGGGCCGAAACGAAGGAGTGATGTCGGCGAGTCCAGTTGATGGGGGGTGCCATCGCGAAGCGTGACCGTCAGCGGGCGGCGCCAGAGAAGGTCGTCGCCCAGCCCGAGCTCGTTGATCAGCCCGATGGCGTTCGTGTCGGACTCGAAGAGGTGGTGGTAGAAACGATCGAGCCAGATCCCCGGCTCGATCTCGAACCCCGCCGCCAACCCCCCGGGCAGCGGCTCGCGCTCGAGCACGATCACCTCGTCACCGCGCTGCGCCAGCCGGTACGCGACGGTCAGACCCAGGGCCCCCGCACCCAGGACGGCCGTGCGCGTCAAGGACGTCGTCCGGCCGGCTCGCGCCGCGCCAGCTCCGCCGCCACAACGAGGAACGCCAGGTAGGAGAGGACCACGCGGGGCGGCCCGAGGAACATGAGTGACGCGGCCGCGACCCACGCGTAGCGCGATCCCCGGATGGCCAGCCACACGGCCGCGACCAGGGCAGCGGCCGCGCCGACGACCCACAGCACCGGCGAGACGGAATAGAGCGACAGGAGGCCGCTGCCGGGATCAGTGACGTAGTTGCGCAGGTCGAAGAAGAGCATCGGAGCGAGCAGCAGCGCCGTCGTGCCAACGGCAGTACCGGCCGGGAGCCAGCGTCGGCGACCCGCCCACACCAGCGCAAAGGCGACAGGCACGAGCTTGATCGATGCCGCGACGCCCACCCACGCCGGGAAGGATCGGCGCCCGACGGTCCAAACCAGCAGCGCCACGACGAGCGGATGGGCATTGCCGAACATGGCGGTCTCGGCGAGCGTCTGGCCGACCAGCGCAGCCAGCGCCACGCGCGCCCAGGTGGGACGGCGCAACAGCGGCCAGACCGCCGCCACCGAGCACCCGAGCATGGCGAGCGACCACAGGTGCAGGGCCACGTCCCGGGGGAGTGCGGTCAGGGGGATCCACGCCGCGGCGAACCACGGCGCGTAGCGGTATGCCTCGTGGGCCTCCGGGTTGACCGCGGGATAGAGGGGCAGCCCGTGAGTCAGGCGGTCAGCCGCGTCGTAGTAGGCCCCGCCGTCGGCCGGGTTCCAGACGAGAAGCCAGGATGCCGCGGTGTAGCCCAGGTAGCCGAGAAGCACAGCCATGGCCAGGGTGCGCGGCAGGATCCGGACGAGGTGGGCAGCCATGGCGCGAATTGTGGGCCGCACCAGTGCCGCGCTGCTGGCGCTATCGGTCTCGCCGCCGCTCCGCGAGACCCACCAGCAGGAACCCGATCTCGTAGGTGAGCAGGCGCGGTAGCGCGGCCATCATGGCTCCCGCCCCGACGAGCCAGGCGAACCGACCCTTGGCCCGCGCAAACGTAACGCCCACCAGCGTGATCGCCACCGCCAGGTACAGCTGCGTGGCCACGGCCGTGAGGCTCATCTGCCCCGGTCCTGCTGCGGTCGAGTAGCCGGATAGGTCGAAGAGCAGCGTCGGGCCGGCCAGGACCGCGGTCAGGAGCAGCGCCAAGCCTGCGCGACTCCACTCGCCGCGAC
This sequence comes from Chloroflexota bacterium, assembly GCA_029865285.1. Lineage (GTDB taxonomy): Bacteria > Chloroflexota > Limnocylindria > QHBO01 > QHBO01 > CF-167. The sequence goes on along the minus strand of JAOUHE010000026.1, from coordinate 11,620 downwards.
CGGCATAGACAACCGCCAGCACCAGCGGAACGGCCTTGAGCGACGCTCCGACGGCGATCCACACTGGACCGGAGCGACGCTCGACGCCCCACATCAGCATCAGGACGAGGAGCGGCTGGACATTGCCGAAGACCGCGGCCTGCAGCTGGATTGGCGCGAAGAGGGAGAAGGCGGCCGTCCCGGCTACTCCGTGCCGAACAAGTGGCACAGTTGTCAAGATCGCCGCGGCGATCATCAGGCCGACCCACGCCGCCGTCACCGCCTCCCGCGGGAGGAAGGTGAGGGGCACCCAGGCGAATGCGAACCACGGGGCGTATCGGTACAGATCGGACGCGTTGGCCGCGCCAGCCACGTACAGCGGCTCACCGGCGCGGAGTCGCTCCGCAGCGCCCCAGTAGGCCGCGACGTCCGCTCCGACTTCCCGGGAGAGGGCATAGGTCGACAGGGCGTAGCCCATCAGCGCAAACAGCAGGGTCGCGGCGGTGAAGAAGATCCAGCTGGGCACCGATGACGGGAGCGACGACGGTCTGGTCATGCCGCGGGAGACGATACTCTGTCGGCCGTGACGCTCAGCATTGATCCCGCCGCTGCACCCGCCCCCTCGGTCCGCCGCCGCTGGCTGGGCGTGCTGGCGATCGGTCTCCTCTCGCTCTTTGCCGCGCTCGACATCTGGCAGCGACGCGGGAACTGGCAGTTCGAGGACGTTCGCGCGTATTGGGACGCCGCCCTGCGACTCCGCGACGGTCTCCCGCTCTACGGCGGCACCGATGACCCGAACAACTATGCCGTCTTTCGGTACGCCCCATGGTTCGCATACCTGTGGGTCCCGCTGACCTACCTGCCGCGCGCGGCGGCGGAACTGGTGTGGGGCGGCATCCTGGGGGCTTCGGCACTGGCAGTGCTGTACGCCCTCGTGCGACTGCGGACCGCGGCTGCCATCGCCCTGGCTGTGCTGCTGCTCCCGATGTTCCACTCACTCGTCCAGGTCGGCAACGTGCAGCCGCTGCTGGTCGCAGTGCTCGCATTCGGCGTTTCGCGCCGCTCCGGACCGCTATGGGTCGCCGCGGCAGCCTCCCTGAAGGCCACGCCGATCCTCTACACACTCGTGTACGTCGCCCGGCGCGAATGGGTCAAGGTCGGACTCACGCTCCTCCTGGCAGCGGTGCTGCTGGCGCCCATGCTCCTCACCGATCTCGGCGCATACCAGACTGACCCCGGCGCCTCGTTCAGCCTCTACTACTACGTCTCGCCGCTCGCCTGGGCGGTCGCGGCCGGCGCGGCGGTCCTGCTTGCGGCATGGCTGGCGTGGCAGCGATCCGAATGGGTCTGGGTCGCAACGGCCCTGGCGGTCGCGCTCGTCGCGCCGCGCGCGCACCCGACCTATGCCACCTTCCTCGTGGTGGGACTGTTGGCCGGCACGCGTGATCGCGTCGCGAGTCGTACACTCCGCAGCGGACCGCGCCCGGCGACGCCGAGCGAAACCGCCAGGGAGTCGTCATGAGCCTGATCTTCGCTTACATCGACCCGGGGGCCGGGAGCCTGATCATCCAGGCCCTCATTGCGGCCGTCGTGTCGGTGCCGTTCTTCTTCCGGAACGCGATCCGTTCGACGCTTGGGCGGCTGCGTCGCAAACCGGCCGGCGGGGCAAGCGGCAGCATCGCCGCCGAGGATGCGGGCGCGACGCCCACCGACTCGGAGTGACCGAGCGCCCGCCCGCGCAGCGCGAACCCGGCTCGTACCGCGACCCGAGCGGTTTTGTATTCCGTCGCGACGGCGTCCTCTACCGCCAGGTCAACCAGGTCTTCGCCGACGATTGGGCAGCGTTCGAGTCATCGGGCCTGCACGCGGCTCTGGTGGGAGCCGGAGTGCTCGTCGCCGACCATCCCGCATCGATCGAGCTCGCGCCCGAACCGGGTGCACTGGCCGTCATCCGGCCCGATGAGGTCGGCTTCATCTCGCATCCGTTCGAGTGGTCTTTCTCGCAGCTCAAGGACGCCGCGCTGCTGACCCTGAAGGCCCAGACGATGGCCAGCGAGCGCGGCATGACCCTCCGAGACGCGAGCGCCTACAACATCCAGTTTCACGCCGGCCGGCCGATCCTGATCGACACCCTCTCGTTCGAGCGCGTACGCGCCGGGGAACCCTGGAAGCCGTACCGTCAGTTCTGCGAGCACTTCCTGGCCCCGCTGGCGCTCATGGCTCACCGCGACGGTCGGATGGGCCAGTTGCTCCGAACCTGGTTCGACGGCATCCCGCTCGATCTCGCCGCGAAACTGCTCCCGCGTCGGACGCGCTTCTCACCGGGCTTGACCGCACACGTCCATCTCCACGCCCGAGCACAGCGACGACACGCCGGTGACACCGACGCGCCGGGGCGAACCGCGCCGAAGAGCGTGACCATGAGCGATCCGCGCCGGCAGGCCCTGCTCGACCACCTGCGTCGCACGGTAGAGGGTCAGCACCTGCCCGCCCACGGGACCCAGTGGGCCGATTACGCCGACCAGACGAGCTACTCGGCCGCCGGCACCGCCTCCAAGGAGGCGATCGTGCAGCGCATGCTCGAGGCAGTAGCCGCGGAAGGCGGGAAGCGGGCATGGGACGTGGGCGCCAACACGGGACGCTACAGCGCGATCGCCGCGGAGGCCGGTTTCGACGTGATCGCGCTGGACGGCGACTGGGCGGCCGTCGAGCGCGACTATCTGAAACTGCGGGCCGCCGGAGAGACGCGAATCATGCCGCTCCTCGCCGACATCGCCGATCCACCGCCAGGAATCGGGTGGGCGAACACCGAACGCGCCTCACTTCTCCAGCGCGCGAACGCTGACGTCGCTGTCTCACTGGCGCTGGTGCACCACCTGGCGATCGGGCGTAACGTCCCGCTCCCGATGATCGCCGAGCTGCACGCCCGGCTGGCGCCTCACGTGATCATCGAATGGGTGCCGAAGGAGGACCCGATGGTCCGTCATCTGCTCTCCGCCCGGGAGGATGTATTCCCCGGCTACACGATGGAGGGCTTCCGCGCGGCGTTTGCCACGCAATTCGAGATCGTGGAGGAAGCGCCAATTGAGGACTCGAGCCGCGTTATCTTCAGGATGAGGAGCCTGCCGTGACCATGGCGGGCATGGCTCGCTACTAGAGATCACGGTGTGCGACGACCGACGAGGGACATTCCGCCAGCGGGCGTTGCGGCGCGGCTGATCGCGCTGCTCGCATGCAGCGTGTATCTGTTGGCCAATGTCATCCTCGTCACGCAGCAGTGGAAGTTCGACGACATCGGCGCATATCTGGGGGCCGCCGACCGATTGCAGCACGGCGCCCTGCTCTATTCCAACTCAGTTAGTGAGTCGGAGATCTATCGCTACGCCCCGTGGTTCGCCTATGCCTGGATACCTCTCAACCTGTTGCCAAGACTCGCGGTAGAGGTGGCTTGGGCACTGCTGCTCCTAACCGCGACTGGTCTGGCAATGGCCTATTTCCGGCGTTCGACCGCACAGCTTTGTCTCGCGCTTCTCTTGGGCGCTCTCCTCTTCCGGACCGCTGGGTGGGGCAACATCCAGCCCCTCCTCGTGCTTTCGCTGATGTACCTCCTGCCGACTCGGGCAGGACCGTGGGCTGTGGGTATCAGCGCTTCACTCAAAGTGCTACCCATCCTGTTTCTGGCCGTGTACGCCTGGCGTCGAGAGTGGGGCGCGGTGGCCATCGGTATCGGTGTTGCTGTCGTCCTGTGGGCCCCCGCCCTGCTCTTCGATCTCTCCGAGTTCCCTGCCCCCAGAGGGCCGAACATCTACGATTCGACGCTGCTCCTCGCCTTGCCTGCGATCTGGTGGGCACACAGGCGCAGGCACGGGAGTCTCCGGCCGGGCGAGAGCCGCTCGCCGAAATCCTCAGGAGGTCGGAACGATCTGGAGGAGTCGCCCGTCCTACACGGCGAGATAGGCGGATCTGCCCGCGGCGGCCCCGGACAACTTAGTCAGCGCCGAGTCGCTGCGGGTCATCTTCCGGATGGGGAGGCGGGGCTAGCCTCCCGCCAGTAGTCCTCGACCATGACCGGGGTGAGGGCGAAATCGCGAAGGTTGCGGGTCACGACCGTCGCACCCACAGCGTGAGCGGCGGCCGCGATCAGGGCGTCGGCGAGGTGCAGGGTGGAGCCGCGTTCACGCGCCTCGGCGCGCCAGATACCGGCGTTGACGGCAGTCTCCGGACCGGGCTGGATGAACTCGATCGGCTCGAGAAGGCCTCGGGCCGTGGCGCGATCCGCCTCGCGCAGGCCTGTGAACAGCTCGCCGACCACCACTTCGGTGATGTAGAGCGGGCCCCCATCGGCGAACAAGCGCTCCAGGCGGGCGAGGGCCTCGGCACGGTTGTGCCAGCAGTCGATCACGAAGCTCGTGTCGAGCAGGTGCCCGCCGGCTACTCCTGCCACGGATCGCGCCCGCCGGCTCGCTGCGCGGCCACCCAATCCACCACGCGGTCAGGCGTTGACCAGTGCTCGTAGCCGGGGCGATCAACAAGCATGCCCACCCCGGCGCGGAGAGCCTCGCGCTGCCGCTCGCGGCGGACTGCCTGCTCGAGAACCTCCGCCACGAAGCGGCTGCGGCCGCGCGGTCCCGCGACGCGATCGACCTCCGCGACGAGCTCGCGGGGTAGCACCAGGTTCGTGCGCATTGTCATGCGCACAGTATTGCGCACATAGTTGCCGTGGTCAATGGCGCACGATCACGAAGGTCACAAGTTCAGATGAGGTGCGCACCACGGCTCACGGCTGCGCCCCAGGTCGTTGCGGTGCGGGATGAGGTGCACATTCGGCGGAGCGAGGGTGTGTCGGTGCGCGGCATGCGCACTTCAGATGCATCGGGCGAGAAGAGGCCGCTGGCGTCCGCAGTGACGCCCGGGAGTGACTCCGCGCCGACGGGTTAGCTCAGTCCGGCAGGCAGTCGCGCAGGTAGAGCACCTGCCACTGATCGCGAAGCATCTCGCACCAGCCGGCCGACTGGGCGGGGCCGCGGGTGAGGGTCGTTTCCGGCGGCAGGAGGATTGCCTCCACCCCGTACTGCGCGGCCAGCGCCTCCCAGCCGGGATCCGCGGCACGGATGGCGGTGTAGTCCTCCAGCACCGACTGGTCGTACATGTCGTTTCTCCCATCGACGAAGACGTGGCCACCGGTCTCGTGCATGTGCCAGATCACGTAGCCGCCCCAGCCGTATTCGGCGAAGACATTGGCGTCCGGCGCGAGCTGGAGCAGCCGCTCCACCCCCGCGACCGGGAAACGCTCCCCGATGTTCTCGTCGATGGCCGCGTTGATGTCGCGCGGGATGAGCACCGCCATCGATCCGATCGCGATGACCAGCGCCGTGACCAGTTCCATCACTCTGCGCCCGAGGGCTACCGAGGGCGCCATCGGTCTGCGGGCCTTTGTTCGACGCGCATCACGCGCCCGCAGGCGCGCCTCGAGACCCATCACCAGCGTGGGCATGGCGAAAACGACTGCGATGGGCGCGTTTCGCAGGGCGAGCAGCCCCATGGCGACGCCGATCCACGACAGGGTCACCAGCCAGCCGGGCGTCGACCGTCCGCCGTTCAGGCCAAGCGCCACGATCATCAGCAGGAACCCCATGTGCGCCGGCTCGTGGAAGTTCGGCGACTGCCACTCCTGGATGTTAGCCAGGCCCCAGTCGCCGCCCTCCACGTAGCGCAGCGGATACAGGATCCCCACCGGTCCGGCCGGGGTGACCATCGAGGCGCCGATGGCTCCCGCCAGCGCGACCAGCACCCACCCCCTGGCGGGCGACATCGGCGTCCGGCCGATCAGGGTGAAGAGGGTGTAGAGCCCGACCACTCCAAGGCCGATGACGTACACCCCGTGCAGGTTTGCCCACAGCACAAAGAACGGGATCAACAGCAGGAAGCGTGCCGGTCGATCAGGCCGGGCGGCGAGGAGGAACCAGAGCAGGATGGAGAGCATCAGCCAGCTGATCGCCTGGGGACGCAGGGTGACGTAGCCGATCAGCACGAAGGCTCCGAGCGCGAACGGGAGCGCCAGCGACAGCACGCGAGCGCCTCCATGGCGAGTCAGCGCCTGGGCCAGCACCGCGAAGATGGCGGCCGGAAAGAGGCCAAAGACGAAGAGCGCGCCGATCCGACCGAGGCCGGTCACCAGCCAGTAGATGAGCAGCTCGGAGAGCCACTCGTGTGGCGTCCAGGGCTGCCCGAACCAGGTGAAGCTGAACGGGTCCGTTGACGGAACGCTCCCGGTCTCCGCGATCAACTGCCCCGTCGTGATGTGCCAGAAGAAGTCCGGATCCTGGACACCCTTGGTGACGGTGATGGCAAACATGACCCCGCCGAGGGCGATCGCGAGGATGGCCACCGGCGACGGCAACCATCGGAGCGAAGAAACGGAAGGGGTTGCCGCGGGCGCGCGCGTGGATTCGGCGGACATCGCCGGGAGTCTAGTCGTTGCCCGCATGCACCGGAACGGGACGGAAGTACCGCGCCGGCGCCCGGCTCCTGACGGTAGACGCTCAGTTGGCTCCGCCGAGGAAGAGACCCGAGAAGGTGGCCTGACCGGCGTTGCGGTCGGCCCGGATGGTGACCGTCCCGCCCGCGCTGACGCTGATCGGGAAGTGGAGCCAACCTCCGTCGTGGAACGAACTGCTCATCACGACGCTGCGGGGGCCTGAGCCGTCGTCAACCCAGACTGTCTGGCGCCGTCCGGTGCCGTCCCAGTCGAGCGCGTAGAGGTGCAGCGTGCCGCTGTAGGCAGTGCTGAAGGTCAGGTGCATCCGGAGGCTGGTGCTATGGAACCACTGGGTCGCTCGCCGCTGCGTCTGCGTCGGATTCTCCAGGGCCCGAAGCGCCGTGGTGTTGGTGCTCCAGCGGTATCGGCCGCCCTGGTCGAGAATGAGACTGGACTGCGGCAACGAGATCAGATCGCCGCCCGACTCCCATCCGAGCAACGCATAGCCGTCGGCGCCGTACACGCCGACCCAGTCACCCTGTGGCGCCTGCTCCCAGCCTCCCGATGGCAGGGGTGTCGGCGTGGGCGTTGGAGTCGGGGTCGGAACGGGAGTCGGTGTCGGCGTGGGCGTTGGAGTCGGGGTCGGAACGGGAGTCGGTGTCGGCGTGGGCGTTGGAGTCGGGGTCGGCGTCGCGACGCCGCCGCTTCCACCGAGGAAGAGGCCCGAAAGCGTCGCTTGGCCATAGTTGCGGTCGACGCGGATGGTGACCGTCCCACCGGCACTCACATCAATCGGGAAATGAAGCCACGCACCATCGTGGAACGAGCTCGCCAGGGCGATGCTGCGCCACCCGGCACCGTCGTCGACGTTCACCGTCTGGCGCCGACCAGTGCCGTCCCAGTCGAGCGCGTAGAGGTGCAGCGTGCCGCTGTACGCGCTCGTGAAGGCCAGGTGCATCCGGAGGCTGTTGCTATCGAACGACTGCGTGGCGCGACGCTGCGTCTCTGTCGGGTTCTCCACGGCGCGCAGCGCAGTGGTGTTGGTGCTCCAGCGGTACCGTTTGCCCTGGTCCAGGAAGAGGCTCGCCTGCGGCAGCGAGACCAGGTCGCTCGACTTGTTCCAGCCCAGCAGGGCATAGCCATCCGCCCCATAGACGCCCACCCAGTCACCCTGCGGCGCCTGTTCCCACGGTGGGAGCGGGGGCGTCGGCACCGGGGTTGGTGTCGGCGTCGGCGTCGGGGTGGGGGTCGGTAAGGGAGCGGTCGGCGTGACGCTCACCTCGGCCGAGGGAGAACCCGTGCCAAGGTCATTGGTGGCGGCGACCCGGTAGTAGTAGGTCGTGCCATTCGACACGCTGGCATCGGCGTAGCCGACAGCCGGACCGATGCTCGCAAGTTCCGTGGCAGTGCCCGGAGCCAGGCCGCGGTAGACGACGTAGCCGGTGATCGCGCTCCCGCCATCCCACGGGGCAACCCACGACAGGTTGGCGACGCCATCGCCCGCGGTCGCGAGCACGACGGGTGCGGCAGGCACCTGCGGCGGTGGCGCGACCCAGCCGTCCGCTGCCTGGGCTGCGCGGAGCGCATTGACGAGGGGCTCGGCGATACCGTCGGGGTCATCGGTCCATTGGCCCTGGTTCGCGCAGCCGGGCGTACCGTCTGCGTCGGCCCATGCGCCGTTCGGACATTCCCCGGTCTGCTGGAGCAGCGCACGAACATCGGCGGTGGTGAGCGCAGGGTTGACGGCTTTCAGCAGCGCCGCGACACCCGAGACGTGCGGTGTGGCCATGGAGGTGCCGCTGCTGGTGTTGTAGCCGCCGTCCTTCCACGTCGAGTAGATGCCTACTCCCGGCGCGATGACGTCCACCGACGACCCATAGTTGCTGAAGAGCGCGAGTGTGTCGTCGCATTCGAACCAGAACAGGTCCGGTACGAAGCCACAACCGGCCAGCCCGCCCGGGTTGCCGTCGAAGTCCGCGAGCGCCGAAACGCTGATCACCTCCGGGAATGCGGCGGGAACGAAGGTGTTCGCGTTCGCCGTCGAGTTCCCCGCGCCGCCAACCAGGACCATGCCGGTCGTCGACGCCCGACAGATTGCCTCGTGGAGCGGCTCGCTCAGGCAATCGCCCCAGGCGCGTGACTCGCCGAAGCTCATCGAGGCCACGTCAACGTCGTTCGCGGGGTCGGCGTCCGTGTTGAGCCCGATCACATGCTCGAGCCCGCAGAGGACGAGGGCCTCGGATGAGTTGCCGGCGTCGTCAAAGATCTTGACGGGCACGAGCGTCGCCTCTGGCGCAACGCCGACCACGCCGACCCCGTTCAGCGGTGCAGCCGCCGAGCCTGCAACGTGGGTCCCATGGCCGTACCCATCGTTGGGCGGGAGGGCTGTGTCGATGCAGTTCTTGCCGCTCGTCACGTCGATCGAGAGGGCCAGATCGGGGTGGTCGAGATCGAGGCCGGTATCGAGGATCGCGATCCGGGCGGTCGCACCACGGTAGCCACTCTGATACGCCCCACCCGGCGTATCCACCACGTAGCCGTCGATGCGCTTCACGCCGAAGGGAAGCGTCTCGGTCAGGTAGACGGGATGGTCGGGGGAAACTGACCGCACATGGGGATTCCGGCGCAGCGCAGCGGCGGCCGCGCCAGAGCCCTTGAACTGGAAGCCGTTGATCGCCTGCCGGTAGATGAGTCCGATTCGGCCGCCGGCCGCCCGCGCTATGGCCGCGCCGCTGGCTCCTGCATCAACGTCCGACTTGAGGCTGACGATCCAGGAGGACGCCGCTTCCGACGAGACGGGTGCCGCGGTCACCAGGCCAGACGTCAGCAGCGCGAGCAGCAGGGCCGCGGCCACGGCTGCTGGAGCGAGACGACGGTGAGATGCGGGCATGGGCGATGCCGTTCCCCTCGGGCGGCGCCGGCACAGCGTGCCGAGCGCCGCGAGCGAGCATCATGCCACCGGCAGCGGGCCATGGGAAGGGGTACCGGCCTGAATCATTGGTTCAGGTGGCCCGCGCCCACCTGCCTCGCATCGCGAGCCAGACGACCACCCCGAGCCAGGCAAGCTCCGCGCTGAAGAGGAGCCAGGCCGCGGCTTGGGCGTCCACGATCACTCCTGCCCACAACAGGGGGTGCAACACGAGGGCGAGCGTCGCAAGCCGCCCACGAATCTCCGGAACGGCCGCCACCGCGAGGAGGATGCCCAGCATCGCGAGGACGAACTCGTGCTGGTTGGCGTGCGGGATGACCAGCGGCGTCGCCAGGAATGCCGCCGCGCCGGCAAGGTGGCGCGAGCGCGTCTGGAGCCAGGTCGCAGCCACCACGGCCAGCGTGGCGACCGACCCGACAACCACGAACCATGACCCGACCCCGAGCCGGTCGGCGGCGCCGCGCCAGTTGATCATCTCTTCCGGGTGGACGCCCGCGGCATCCAGGCCAGTCACGCCAACCACGTGCCCGGGGTAGTCGAGCAGCGCCTGCGGCGACACAATCAAGGCGGAGAGCGCCAGCCACGCGACAGTGACCGCCGCAGCGGATCCGACCGCTCGCCAATGACCGCCGATCAACTGCCACGCGGCCCACACCGGTCCGAGCGTCGGCTTGAGGAGGCTGAGCCCCATCGCCACACCGGACCGATACCGGGCCAACCCGACAGACATGGCCAGCAGTCCGGCGGCCAGCAGCGTCGACTGTCCGCGGATCACCGCCATCGACGTCGGCCAAGCGGTGAGGACGAGGACGACGACCAGGGGCCGTACCCCGGGCGCCGTCCAGCCTGCATGCGTCGTGACCCTCCAGGCCCCGTAACCAAGCACGGCGATCCCGAGCGACGTGAAGACTGCGAATCCGACCGGCAGCGGCAGCGCGCCAAACGGAGCGACGAGTGCGGCCAGCCAGGGGGGTGAGTTGAACGGGAGGGCGCCTCCAACGAACGACGGCTCCTCGCCGATCAACGCGCGCTGCGCGGCCGCCTGGCACTCGGCCGTATACAGGCATGCGCCATCGCCCTCGAGCACGATCCGCGCGGCCACGTGGTAGGTCATGTAGTCGGATCGCTCGACGGCGCGGTACGGTCCGAGGAGGATCGCGGCCGCGAAGACGACGCCGGCCATCGCCGCCAGCAGCGCGTAGGCACCGACCAGCCGCGTTGCGCTCATCGCCGCGAGGCTAGCATGCGACGCCGGCCGCCGACCCGACGCGGCAGTACTTCGAGGTGGTGACAGGGCGCACCCGGCTCGCCGTAGACTCGCGGGCATGACCGCATCCGCCGCACCGCGCGGCCTGCCTGCCTCCGCGGCCGGAGTCGTCGGGTTCTTTGCCGCGGCGGTCCTGCCGCGCGCCACCTGGCCGCTCATCGACGGCGATGTGTGGTGGCACATCCGCGCCGGCGAGGAGGTGCTGCGCACCGGGCGAGTCCCCAGCGTGGATACCTGGTCGATCGTCGGCGGCGGCCGCCCGTGGACCAGCCAGGACTGGCTGGCGAACGTCATCTTGGCGGCCGGCAATTCGCTCGGCGCATGGGGACAGACACTCCTCTCCGTCGGGTTTGGTGCGCTCACCGTGCTCGCCTTCTGGATCCTGTGGCGCGCGATGGCGCTGCGTGCACCGCAGATCGGCTGGGCGAGCCGGATCGTTTGGCTGTCGATCGGCCTGGTGCTGGCCGGCCCGGTGATGGGGGTCCGCGTCCAGGTGCTCGACCTGTTGATGGCCACGGCCGTCATCTGGGTCCTGTGGCGCTACCAGACCGACCCTCGGCGCCGATGGCTCGTCGCGCTGCCGCTGATCGCCGCCGTGTGGGCCAACCTGCACGCCGGCTGGGTGCTCCTCTTCCTTCTGGGCGGAGCAGTGCTGGTGGGCGAGACGGTTGACCGGTTGCTCCGCCGCGAGCCCGGTGGCCTGCCGCCCCTGGCCTGGCCCCACCTGCGGGACCTCGGACTGACACTGGTGCTCAGCGCGGCTGCGCTCGTCCTCAACCCTAACGGCACCGCGCTGTATGAATACCCGTTCTACACGGTCGGAATCACCTCGCTGAACCGATACGTCATGGAGTGGTTCCCCGCGGACCTGGGCAGCATCTTCGGCTGGCTGCTGCTCGGTTTCGTGGTGGTCGGCGTCCTCCCCGCGCTCACCGTTGGCCGGCGTCGGCTTCGAACCGCAGATGCG
>JAOUHE010000157.1 GCA_029865285.1 Chloroflexota bacterium | reverse complement strand
ATCGGGTTCTGGCGCGGCGTCGAACTCGAAGACCCCAGCGCCGTGCTCGAGGGCGACGGTGAGAAGATGCGGCACATCAAGGTCAAGTCGGTCGACGAGATCCCGGCCGACGCGCTGAGGGACTTCGCGCGCCAGGCGGTCAAGCTCAACACGGCGAAGGGCAATCCCACCCTCGATCGCTGAGACCATGCCCGCCGCGCACCCGCTTCGCGAGATCCAGGTCCGGACCGGGCACCCGGATTTCCTGGAGCTTCCGTGGGGCGCCCCGCTCAAGCAATGGGCGCAACTGGCCGGGAGGACGATCGAGATGCCGCGCGGACTGTCGCGCCACGAGGTCGTCTTTCTCAGCTACGACCAGGCGGTGTACGCGTTCAAGGAGCTGACCGCAGGGGCCGCGGAGCGCGAGTTCGACATCCTCCGTGCGCTGGAGGAGCGCGGGCTTCCCGCGGTAACGGCGGTCGGGCACGCAAGCGTGGCGACAGAGGCCGTTGACGCGGAGGGGAGCGTCCTGATCACGCGATTCGAGGAGGGATCGCTTCCGTACCGGATGCTGTTCATGCAGCCGGGCCTGGAGCGCTACCGCGAGCGGCTGTTGGATGCAATGGTCAGCCTCCTCGTGCGCCTCCACCTGGGCGGGCTCTTCTGGGGCGACTGCTCACTCTCCAACACGCTCTTCCGGCGGGACGCCGGCGAGCTGCTGGCGCTGCTGGTGGACGCCGAGACGAGCGAGCTGCACCCCTCGCTGAGCGACGGGCAGCGCGGGCACGACCTCGTCATCCTCGAGGAGAACATCGCCGGCGAGCTGGCCGACCTCGCTGCGATCACCGAGCTGCCGCCCACCTTGGACGTGTGGGAAACGGGAGACCAGATCCGGCAGCGATACGAGCGACTCTGGCGGGAGATCACCACTGATCTTTCGATCCGCGCAGATGAGCGCTATCGAATCCACGAGCGGATCCGCGTGCTCGAGGGCCTCGGCTTCTCGGTGAGCGAGGTGCAGCTCTCGCCGGTGCCAGACGGCAGCCTGGTTCGGATGCGCGCCATCGTCACCGACTTCGACCACCATCGAAAGACCCTGCATGGCTTGACCGGGATCTCGGCCGGCGACCGGCAGGCGACGATGATGCTCAACGAGATCTCGGAGGTGCGAGCGACCTTGCAGCACGAGGGCAGCCCGAGCGTACCGATGAGCGTCGCCGCCTACCGCTGGCTGACCGAGCGCTGGCAGGTCGCCATGGAGCGACTCGCCCCGGAGCGCGAGGCCGGCGGCGACCTGGCCGAGATCTACTGCCAGGTGCTCGAGCACAAGTGGTACCTGTCGGAGCGCGCCGGTCACGACGTGGGCTTCGGCGTTGCCATCGATGACTACCGCGCCCGGAGTCTCGCCGACCCCCTGCTACCATCGCCGGAGCGATGACGACGCCAGACCCCTCGCCGATCCGCGTCCGGATGGCGCCCAGCCCCACCGGGCCGCTGCATATCGGGACCGCGCGCACGAGCCTCTACAACTACCTGTTCGCCCGCCACGTCGGCGGCGCCTTCGTGCTGCGAGTCGAGGACACCGATGCCGCCCGCGGTACCTCCGAATGGGAGCAGGACATCATCGACAACCTGCACTGGCTCGGCCTCTCATGGGACGAGGGGCCGCAGGTCGCCGGCGGCGAGGATATCGGTCCGCATGCACCGTACCACCAGAGCCAGCGGATGGACCGTTATGGCGCTGAGGCGGATCGGCTGTTGGCATCCGGGCGTGCCTACCACTGCTTTTGCACCCCGCTCGAGCTCGATGCAGTCCGCCGCGAGCAGGAGCGCACCCACCAGCCGCCGCGCTACAACGGTCGCTGCCTGGCACTGACCGATGCGGACCGTGCCGCGTTTGCCGCCGAGGGGCGCCGGCCTGCGCTGCGCTTCGCGGTCCCGCCGGAGAAGATCCGCTTCGACGACCTGATCCGTGGCGAGGTCGAGTTCGATAACGCCCTGCTGGGTGACTTCGTCATCGTCCGCGGCGACGGGATGCCGCTCTACCACTTCGTGGTGGTGGTCGACGACGAGGCGATGGGGATCACCCACGTGGTGCGCGGCGAGGACCACCTGAGCAATACGCCCAAGCACATCGCGCTGATCCGCGCGCTCGGCTACCGCGAGCCGATCTTCGGCCACATCCCACTCATCCTCAACCCCGACCGCACCAAGATGAGCAAGCGCAAGAGCCAGACCGCCATGACCGCCTATCGCGAGCAGGGCTACCTGCCCGAGGCGATGGTCAACTTCCTCGCCTTCCTCGGCTGGTCGCCCGGAACCGAGGAGGAGATCTTCACCCTGGCCGAGCTCGCCGCCCGCTTCGAGATCACCGATGTTCACAAGGCCGGGGCGGTCTTCGACAAGGATCGGCTCGACTATCTCAACGGCGTCTACATCCGCACCCTGACCGATGCCGACCTGGCCGCCCGCTTGCGTCCCTTCCTGCCGAACGCCCTCGGCGACGAGCTGCTGCTCCGGCTGGTGCCGCTTCTCAAGGAGCGCCTCGTACGCCTCGCCGATGCCACGGAGCTGGCCGCCTTCCTGACCGAGACCGATGCCCAGGTCGCGGCGCTCTACGAATCCGACCTGTTGCTGGCCAAGGGACGTTCCGGTCCGGAGACCGAAGCAGCATTGACCGCGGCCCAGGCCGCCTTCCGCGCCGCGCCAGCCTGGGAGGCCGAGGCGCTCGAAGCGGTGGCGCGCGCCGCCGCGGAGGCCCACGGCTGGAAGGCGGGCGACTTCTTCCGTCCGATCCGGGTGGCCGTCACCGGCCGGATGGTGTCGCCGCCCCTCTTCGGCTCGATGGAGCTCCTTGGTCGCGAGCAGTCGCGGGCCCGCCTTGAGGCCGCTCTTGAGCGGCTGCGCGCGTGACCTTGCCGGCCATCTGCCCTTCGTGCGGCGCGACGAACCTGCCCGGTTCGCGGTTCTGCTCGACATGTGCCGCACCCATGGAGGCCGCGACCGCTCCCGTCTCTGAGACGCGCAAGACGGTCACCATCCTGTTCTGCGACGCCACATCATCCACGGCGCTCGGGGAGCGGATCGACCCCGAGTCGCTGCGTGGGCTGATGACCCGCTACTTCGACGCGATGCGCGAGGTGATCGAGTTTCACGGTGGCGTGGTTGAGAAATTCATCGGTGACGCGGTGATGGCCGTGTTCGGGGTCCCGGTGGTGCATGAGGACGATGCGCTGCGCGCCTGCCGCGCCGGCGTGGAGATCCGCACCCGCCTGGCGGGGCTGGAAGCCCAAATCCACGCGGAGCGGGGTGCGACGGTCGAGTGGCGAATGGGGATCAACACGGGCGAGGTGGTGGCGGGAGACGGCGTGTCCAGCCAGCGCATCGTGACCGGCGACGCGGTGAACGTGGCGGCACGCCTGGAAGCGGCGGCAGCGCCCGGGGAGATTCTGCTCGGCGCCGACACCTACGCACTGGTGCGCGCGGCGGTGCTCACCGAGGCCATGGAGCCCCTCTCGCTGAAGGGGAAGGCCGAGCCGGTTCCGGCATGGCGCCTCACCGGCGTGTCGGACGCCGTGGGGCGACACGCCCGGCCGTCGGAGGCCCCGCTGGTCGGGCGTCGCCGGCCGCTGCGCCTGATGGACGATGCATTCCACGAGGCGGTCGAGGAGCGGATCTGCCACCTGTTCACCATCCTGGGTGCGGCCGGAGTCGGGAAGTCACGCGTGGTGGAGGAGTTCATCGGTTCGTTGGGCGATCAGGCCCAGGTCGCCTCCGGTCGGTGCCTGGCATACGGGCACGGCCTCACCTACTGGCCCGTCATCGAGGCCATCCGCGACGGCATCGGGATCGCGGAGGACGCGGTTCCCGAAGCGGCGGCCGCGCGCCTTCGCGAAGTGCTGGCAAACGAGCCGGAGGCCGATCGGGTGGCGCCCATCATCGGCGCCCTGCTGGGGATTGCCGAAAGTCCGCCCGCGCCCGACGAAATGTTCTGGGCCATCCGCAAGACCTTTGAGGCCCTCGC
>JAOUHE010000156.1 GCA_029865285.1 Chloroflexota bacterium | reverse complement strand
TCAGCGAGGACCAGACCTCGGTGATGGCCCCGTCTCACTCCGCTACATGGAAGCCGGTGCACGAACACGTCGTGTCGTACGGCAAGGCGTTCCTCCTGAGTTCCACCACGCTCGAGCTGGATGACGATCGCGAGGTCCGCGATGCGATGATCGCGCCGCTCGGCACGGAGGCCGGCATCATCGGTGCCATGGTGATCGCCAATCGCCTGGGGGACGTCAGCACCTTCACGGCCGAGGACCTCCGCCTGTTTGCGACCGTCGCGAACCATGCGGGCACCGCGCTGGAGAACGGCCAGCTCGAACGATCGCTGGCCAAGCTCTCCGACCTGCAGGACGAGCTCAAGCACCAGGCCTTCCACGACGGACTGACCCAGCTCGCGAACCGCAGCCTGTTCAGCGAGAACGTCAATGCACGGCTTGCCGCGACTCCTCGGGGCGGTCGCTCAGTGGTGATGTTCATCGACCTCGACGACTTCAAGTTCATCAACGACCTGTACGGACACGCCGCAGGTGACGCCATGCTGATTGAGGTCGCGGCACGGCTCAACGCATGCACCCGCGGCACCGACCTGACCGCGCGGCTGGGGGGTGACGAGTTCGCCATCCTGATGGACGACGCCCCGGATCTCGTCGTTGCCACGCGGGTCGCCGGACGCGTCTCCGAGATGCTGCAGCAGCCGTTCCCGATCGGAGAGATTCAGACCCACATGTCCGCCAGCATCGGCATCGCCGCCGGCTCGCAGGGGGATATCGCGGCGGATCTGCTCCGCCAGGCCGACGTGGCCATGTACAGCGCCAAGGCGGCGGGCAAGGGGCGCTGGGCCATCTACAAGCCGTCCATGCTGAGAACAGTCCGCACCCGTCTTGACGTGGGAGCCGAGTTGCAGCTCGCGGTTGACCGTGGAGAGTTCACGCTGCGCTATCAACCGGTCGTGGCACTGGAGTCAGGTCGGATCGTGGGGGCAGAGGCTCTCCTGCGCTGGAACCACCCGACTCGGGGCGAGGTCGGACCGGACGAGTTCATCGGGACCGCCGAAGAGAATGCCATCATCGTGCCGATCGGCCGCTGGGCGCTCACCGAGGCCTGCCGAGAGGGTGCTGCGTGGAGCGTCCTCAATGCCGGCGCCGCACCATGGGTGGCGGTGAACCTGTCGGCACGTCAGCTGCTGCACCCGACACTGGTCGATGACGTCCAATCCGCACTCACGAGCTCCGGACTCGCGGCCGCCAACCTGGTCCTGGAGGTGACGGAGAGCGTCCTGCTCCACGACGCCGATGCGGCCATCGCCGTGCTGGCTTCGCTGCGTGCCCTGGGCATTCGCATCGCGCTCGACGACTTCGGGACGGGCTACTCATCGCTGAGTTATCTCCACCGCTTCCCGATCGACATCCTGAAGATCGCGCAGGGGTTCGTGGACGTCGAGGACGTCAACGACCAGCGATGGATCCTCGCACAGGCAATCGTGTCGCTCGGCAAGGCCCTCGGGTTGACCGTAATTGCCGAGGGCGTCGAGCGCAGGGCCCAGGTCCAGCGCCTCAGGGCGGCAGGCTGCGAGCTGGGGCAGGGCTTCTTCTTCGCCCATCCGCTGCACGCTGACACTCTTGCCGCTGAATTCGCGCGAGACGGCGCGCAGCGGATCGGATCGGATCGCATGGCCCGCTCGCTCGAGCCGGAGGCTCACGCGGCCTAGCCGCGTCCTGTCTCGCGGAGCGGGCCCGCCGCCGGGACAGCTCCAGCGTCGGTCACGCCAAGTTGCGCTAAACTCGCCCGAAGGTCGCTCCGGCGCTCGGGCAACCGGACCGGATCGACTGCTGAGACAGATCGTTCGAAGTGCCGTGCACACGGCACGCGCCTTGCCCCTGTGGGCTCCAACCACCGGAGGAGCCGATGCCTGATATCACCGTTGCCGTCGCGGCAACCGTTGCGCTGATCGTGGGAATCGCGATCGGGTACCTCGTCCGCCGCTATCTCGCCGCGAGCAACACCAAGCACGCCGAGAGTTACGCAGAGCGGCTGATGGCCGACGCGCGCGCCAAGCAGAAGGAGCTCGTCCTCGAAGCAAAGGACGATGCCCTCAAGGTGCAGCGAGCCGCCGAGGAGGAGGCCCGCGAGAAGCGCGCCGATCTCCAGCGCCAGGAGCGCCTCCTGCTCGACCGCTCAGAGAACCTCGATCGCAAGGTTGACGCCGTTGAGCGGCGCGAGACCACGTTCGAGGAGCGCCAGCGCGAGCTGGAGGAGGAGAAGACACGTCTCGCGGCCCTTCAGCAGCGTCAGCTGGCTGAGCTGGAGCGGGTGAGCGGCCTCACCGCCATCGAGGCGCGCCAGAATCTGATCCAGCTGATCTCCGACGAGGCAGAGGCGGAGGCTCATCAGCGCGTCCGAGCCATCGAGCGACGCGCGCAGGAAGAGGGCGAAGAGCGCGCACGCAGTGTGCTCACCACGGTGATGCAGCGCATCGCGGCCGATCACACCAGCGAGACCACCGTCACGGTCGTGCCGCTCCCTTCGGAGGAGATGAAGGGCCGCATCATCGGCCGCGAGGGCCGCAACATCCGGGCCCTTGAACAGGCAACCGGGGTGGACCTGATCATCGACGACACGCCGGAGGCCGTGGTCCTTTCGGGCTTTGATCCGGTGCGCCGCGAGGTCGCTCGCATGGCACTCACCAAGCTGATCAGCGACGGACGAATTCATCCTGGGCGGATCGAGGAGACGGTCGCGAAGTGCCGCGCCGAGATCGAGGTGGTGATGCGGCAGGCCGGCGAGCAGGCAGCGTATGACGCCGGCGTGCCCGGGCTGCACCCCGAATTGATCAAGCTCATCGGGCGGCTCAAGTACCGCACCAGCTACGGGCAGAACGTCCTGAACCACTGCGTCGAGACCGCGCGCCTGTCCGGCCTGCTGGCAGCCGAGATCGGCGCCAACGTGGCTGAGTCGAAGAAGGGCGGACTGCTCCACGACATCGGCAAGGCGATCGATCACGAGGTGGACGGACCACACGCGCAGATCGGTGGCGACATCGCCAAGCGCTACGGCATCAACGCGGTGGTGTGCAATGCCATTGCGGCTCACCACCAGGAGGTGGAGCAGGAGTCGATCGAAGCGACCGTAGTGCAGATCGCCGACGCGATCAGCGCGTCGCGCCCCGGAGCGCGCGGTGAATCGCTCGACAACTACGTCAAGCGACTTGACGATCTGCAGCAGATCGCGCTCAGCTTCCCTGGCGTCGAGCGCTGCTACGCGATCCAGGCCGGCCGCGAGATCCGGATCCTGGTACGCCCCGAATCGCTGGACGATCTCGCCTCGAGCCGGCTCGCTCGTGACGTGGTGAAGAAGATCGAGGAGCAGCTGCAGTACCCCGGACAGATCAAGGTGACCGTCATCCGCGAGACGCGCGCGGTCGACTTCGCCCGATGAACGACCGCGCCGCGCAACTGCGGTGCATGGTGATCGGCGACATCATCGGCAAGCCGGGCCGGCTGGCGATCGTGCAGACCCTGGCCGACCTGCGGGCCGAACTCGACCTCGACATGGT
The DNA here is from genome assembly GCA_029865285.1 of Chloroflexota bacterium. Taxonomy (GTDB): domain Bacteria; phylum Chloroflexota; class Limnocylindria; order QHBO01; family QHBO01; genus CF-167. The sequence continues at coordinate 472 of JAOUHE010000156.1, read as the reverse complement.
GATCGCCAACGGGGAGAACCTGGCCGCCGGCGCCGGACTGACCCCCAGCCTGGCCGAGGAGCTGCTGGCGCACGGTGTGGACGTCATCACCAGCGGCAACCACATCTGGGACAAGCGTGAGATCTACGACTACCTGGAGACCGATCGTCCCGTCCTGCGGCCGATGAACTACCCCCACGACGCGCCCGGGCGGGGATGGCTGCTTCACGTGCTGCCCGATGGCGACCAGGTGGCGGTGGTCAACGTGATGGGCCGGGTCTTCATGAATCAGCTCGACTCGCCGTTCACCGCCATGGACGGACTGCTCGACGGCGGAGCAGAACCGCTTCCACCCATGCGCATCGTCGACTTCCACTGCGAGATCACCAGCGAGAAGAACGCCATGGGCTGGTACCTCGACGGCCGGGTGACCGCCGTGGTGGGCACGCATACCCACGTTCCGACCGCCGACGCACGCCTCCTGCCCAAGGGA
>JAOUHE010000155.1 GCA_029865285.1 Chloroflexota bacterium | reverse complement strand
ATTTTATCGCCGAGGGCATCGCTCTGGTCACCGCGCTGCCATCGGCGCACGGCTCGTATCCGGCGGAGGGCATGGAACGGTTCGACATCGGCCGGCAACTGTTGGGCCGCCTCGAGCAGTGCCTGCACCACGGCGGATTCGAGCGGCGTCGTCAGGGACGTGGCGTGGCGAATGCCCGCCCGGATGAGCGCCTGCATCACCGGCACCAACTCGGCACGAGTGCGCGCCAGGATGCAGCTCCGACCGCGGAGTACGGATTCACGTGCCGCCAGATCGGCGACGCGCTCGGGCCAGTCCGGGGTCGATCCGTCGAGCAGGCCGGTGGCCTCGGATGCCTCCCTTCGTCCCTGCGGCGATTCGATCCGCTTGGCGAATCGCTGTTCGTTCACCTCGATGAGCCGGCGGGAAGCGGTGATCACACTCGATGGGCACCGATAGTTGGTGGCCAGCTGGATGCGTCGCGAGGCCGGATAGAGGTCGCGGAATCCGAGGATCCTGCGGACGTCAGCCAGCCTCCAGGCGTAGATGGTCTGGTCGTCGTCGCCGACCACGAACAGGTTGTCGTGTGGCGCGGCGAGCAGCCGCACGAGACGAAGCTGTGCAGCGTCCACGTCCTGGAACTCGTCGACGCACAGGTGCGTGAAGCGCGTCTGCCAGGACGCTCGCAGCCGGTCGTCGCGCTCGAGGCGTGCCACGGCTCCGACGACGAGATCATCGAAGTCGATCAGGCCGCGGGTCGCCAGGAGCGCCTCGAAGGCGGCGATTGCTCCGACCGACTCTTCGGGGACCTGTCGACCTTCGACCTTCCAAGCGGAGAGCTGCGCGTCCAGAAGCGCAGCCTCGGGCACCGGCGCGCCCTCCGGATCGCGTCTGGCGGAGGCGCGCCGGCGAGCCGCCCGCATGAGCGGCAGCCGGTCCGCGAGCATGCGAACCGGTTCCCCGGCGTCGATCAGCACCTGCCGGGCGAGGGCGTGCAGCGTCCGAACCTCGATCGCCTCGGCGCCGGGGACGAGCGGTGCCAGGCGCGTCGCGATTCTCGCCGACAGCTCCGCGGCAGCATCCCGGTTGAACGTGACTACGGCGATCTGCCCCGGGGCGACGCCGCGTTCGAGCAGGACGCCGAGTCGTGCGATCAAGGTGGTCGTCTTGCCGCTCCCGGCCGGCGCGATCACCTGGGCGGGGCCGTCGGGCAGTTCCGCGGCGGCTCGCTGTTCGGGATCGAGCGCTCGGAGGAGCGGCTCCACGCGGGATCGAGGCGCCATGGCGGTCACGCCCCAGCGTGCCGCCCCGGCGCTTACCAGCGGACCACCGGGCGCTTATCGGGCTATCCTGTCGCGGCTCTGCCACCTTTGGAGATACCTGCCGCGCCCGTGATCCATCGAATGAACCGACCCGTCCGGACCGTGACCCGCGCATGACCGGGCGCATTGGCCGCCAGTCCCATGCCAACGAGACGCCTCGCGCTCGGCGGATTCGCGAGGCTGAAGCGCGAGAGCAGGCGCTTCGTGCCCGGGGCATCGACCCGTACGCGCGTGCACGCGCCGAACTGGAGGCCGGGCCACGCGCCGTCCGCCCGCGGCGGCCGCGCAGCCTGAAGCGCGTGCTGCTCACCGGGCTCGTCATCGTCGTGGTCGTGAGCGGGTTCGGGGGCTTCCTGCTCTGGCAACGGATCGCAGCCTTCAATGACGCGGTCAGCTCGGCGTCGTCGGCCTCCTCGGCGTTGTTCTTCCCGCTGATGGGGAGCGACCGGGTCAACGTGGCGGTCTACGGGTATGGTGGCGAGGAGCATCATGGCGGCTCGTACCTGGCCGACTCGATCAACATCCTGTCGATCGATCCGTCCACCGACACGACCACCATCATCCCCATCCCGCGAGACCTGTGGATCACCGGACAGCCGGAGCTGCCGCGGAACGGAAAAGTGAACGAGGCGTTCGCCGTCGGCTACCAGAAAGGCGGCATCCAGGAAGCGGGCAACCTCGCCACCGCGCTGCTGGCGTCGGTGACCGGACTCACCATCGAGCACTGGATCGCGCTCGACTTCGCTGGCTTCCGCGAGATGGTCGACACGGTCAGGGGCGTGACCGTCAACAACCCGACCCCGTTCGGCTACACGTGGTCGGAAGACCGGTACCACGCGGGCGATTTCGACGCCGGCTCATTCGCGGCTGGCGAGATCTTCCTCAATGGCGACGACGCCTTGAGCTATGCGCGGACGCGCTACACGAGCGTGCCTGCCGAGTCGAGCGACTTTGCGCGGTCGATCCGCCAGCAGCGGGTCCTCGCCGCACTGCGTACGAAGCTCGGCGGTGGCGGGCTCGGCTCGCTCGGTCCCGGCCTGGCGCTGATGGACGCCCTCAAGGAGCGGATGGGAACGGATCTTTCCGCGATCGACCTCTTTCTGCTGTCGGGGCATCTCGGCGTCGACCGGCGCATCGAGCTCGGGGAGGACGTGATCCTGGAGGCCACCATCAACGAGCTCGGCCAGTACGTGCTCGTCGTGATCGGCCGGACATCGCCCTCCGACTATGGGCCGCTGCATGCGTTCCTGGCGGCGGGCCTGGCGGAGCCGATCGCGACCCCGGTGCCGACCGCCCCCTCCACACCCTGAGGGGCCACGGGCCGATCCGCCTAGAATCGGATGCGATGACCCTCGACCGCGCGCCACACCTGCGAACCGTGCTGCGGCAGCTTCCAGCGGCGCCCGGCGTGTACCTGATGAAGGGTGCCGATGGGACGGTCCTGTATGTCGGGAAGGCCGACGTGCTGCGCAGCCGGGTGCGCTCCTACTTCGGGGCAGCCCCGGCCCCCGATGCGCGCATCGCCCGCATGGCGTCGGAGGTGGCGGGGATCGAGTACATCGTCACCGACACCGTGTCGGAGGCGTACCTGCTCGAGTGCAACCTGATCAAGGAGCACCGGCCCCGGTACAACATCCGCCTCCGCGACGACAAGAGCTACCCGTTCGTCAAGATCACGCTGGCGGAGGATTTCCCGCGCATCGTGCGCACCCGCAAGCTCGTTCGCGACGGCAGCCGTTACTTCGGCCCGTATGCCTCTGCGTCGAGCGTCGACGAGACCCTCAAGCTGCTCCGCCGCATCTTCCCGTTCCGCACCTGCAACCTGGAGATCCCCGAGGGGAAGCGTGTCCTCGAGCGACCCTGCCTGCTCTACTTCATCAAGCGGTGCCAGGGCCCGTGCATCGGAGAGATCGAGAAGGCGTCGTACCGCGCGACCATCGATCGCGTCGTCGACTTCCTCGATGGACGCCAGGAGCCGATCCGCGACGAGCTGCGAGCCGAGATGGACGACCACGCCGACGCGCTCCGCTACGAGCAGGCGGCGATCGCGCGCGACAAGTTGCGCGCCGTCGAGCGCACCATCGAACAGCAGAAGATGTCCGCCTTCAGCCGGGCCGAGCACGACGTGGTGGGGATGGCTCGCGAGGAGGGTGAGGCCGGTCTGCAGGTCTTCTCGATCCGCAACGGGAAGATGATCGGCCGCGAGCATTTCATCGTCGAAGGCGCTCGAGACGTCACCGACGGGGAGGTGCTCGGCTCGTTCCTGCAGCAGTACTACGCCGCCACCGAGCGCCCGCCCCGCGAGGTGCTGGTGCCACTCGCCCCTGCCGACAGCGGCGCGCTCGGCGCGTTCCTGGCGGACCGGCGCGGGAGCGCCGTCTCGCTCCGTGTGCCGGAGCGTGGCGAAAAGCGGCGAATGGTAGCGCTCGCCACGCAGAACGCGGTCGAGTCGCTGTCGAGGGAGCGCGCCGAGTGGCTTGCCGACGCGGGCAAACGCGACGCGGCTCTCGACGAACTCTCCGGCGCGCTCGGGCTATCGGCGGCGCCGGAGCGGATCGAGTGCTACGACATGAGCAACATCTCCGGGACGAGCGCGGTCGGAAGCATGGTCGTCTTCGTCAATGGTCGCCCCGAGCCCCGCGAGTACCGCCGCTTCAAGATCCGTTCCGGCGAGACGCCTGACGACTTCCGGATGATGGCCGAGGTGCTTCGGCGTCG
>JAOUHE010000154.1 GCA_029865285.1 Chloroflexota bacterium | reverse complement strand
GCGAGTTGCGCGCCCTGCTGGGGGAGTACCGCGATGCTCGCGTGCGCCGCGGGTCGCCGCAGGACCGCGCTGAGGCGGCCGAACTGCTCCTCAACTTCCTCGAAGCGCTCGACATGGAACCGGGCTTTGCCGATGTCCGGGCCGCGATCATCGCGCACCGGCGCGCCGGGAACCAGGCGCGCGCCATGGAGCTCATCGAGCGGGCGGCGACCGTTCCGGTTCACGAGCCGGCGCGCTGGTTCAGCCTGGTACAGCTGCTCACTGAGGCCGGCGAACTGGACCGCGCGTCCGCGCTCCTTGCGGAAATCGCGCGCGGCGATCGCCCGGGCGCGCTCGATCGGCGGCGGATCGGTGGAGATCCGGTGCGTCGCATCGCCGCGGCGCGCGTACGCCTGCAGCGTGCTCAGGAGCGGGCCGCCAAGCGCGCTGCCCGCGTGAACGGGGCGGTCGCCGGCCGTGCCTGACTCGCGACGCCAGCCGGATCCGCTGGCCTTGCTGCGCCTGCAAGCAGCGGTGACTCCGTACCCGGTGGAGCCGTCCGATGCGGGGATTGCGGCTGCGGCCGGCATTGCCGTCGGTGAAGTGGTGCGGTTCGACCTGAACACGCTCGGGGGCGGGCCGCTTCCCGGGGTGACCGCGGCGCTCGCCGGCTTCGACCCGGGCGCGGCGCTCGAGTACGGCGACCCGTCCTACGCGCAGCTCCGCGTTCGCATCTCCGAACTGGTCGCAGCGCCGGCGGAGCGGATCGTGCCGGGGGCCGGCGCGGATGAGCTGATTCGACTGATCACCACCATGGTTGCAGGCACCGGAGACGCAGTGGTGATCCTGACGCCCGCCTTCCCAATGTACGCCGTCGAGGCCCGCCTGGCCGGCGCGACCCTCGTCGAAGTGCCCCGGCGGGCACCCGCGGAGCGCCAGTCGGTGGCCGACATCCGCGACGTCGTGACCGCCACCGGGGCACGCCTGGTGTGGCTGTGTACGCCGAACAATCCAACCGCCGACCACTATCCGCTCGAAGAGATCGCGGCTCTCGCCAACGGGCTTCCGGCGCTGGTGGCGGTGGATGCGGTCTACCAGGAGTTCGCCGAAGTGTCGCTGGGTCTGGCCGATGAGGCGCTCAGCCCGATCCCGCTGCAGGCCGACCTGCCGAACCTGATCGTGCTGCGTTCGCTGGCCAAGGCCTACGGGCTGGCCGGGGCACGCGTCGGCTACCTGGTGGCGCCGGAGCCGCTCGCCGCGCGATTCGACGCGGCCCGGTTGCCACTCCCGATCGGCAGTCCCAGTGAGGCCGCGGCGCTCGGGGCGCTGGCCGACCGTGCGGCAGCGCGGGCACGGCACGCGCAGATCGTGGGGGAGCGCGATCGTCTGGCAGCGGCTCTTGCGCGGCTCGGCTGCGAGGTACTGCCGTCGGTCACCAATTTCGTTCTTGTCCGGCCGCCCGACGCCCACCGGCTCGAGTCCGACCTGGCGTTGCGGGGCCTTGTCGTGCGCGCCTACCCCGACGGACCGCTGGTGGACTGGCTGCGCATCACGGCGCGCGACGTGGCCGAGAACGGCCGTCTCATCGCGGCGCTGGACGACCTGCTCGGCTAGGGAGCAGGGACTACCTCGACCGGACCGACCCCCAGCGCCTCAACGTCGGCGCGGATGGCGGACGCGTCACCGACTGCCACCACCAGCAGCTCCGCCGGACGGATCAGCTCGGCGGCGGCCTGCTGCGCGGAGGTCGCGTTTACCGCCTCGAGGTGGTCGCGATAGGTCTGCCAGTAGTCATCGGCGAGGTCGTAGATGGCGATCGGCTCGATGGCGGCGGCAATCCCGCCGGTCGTCTCGAACCGCAGCGGGAAGACGCCGATCTGGTAGTCCTGGGATCGCCGCAGCTCATCGTTCGTGGGCGGCGTGTCACCGGCAGCCTCGAGCAGAACCAGCAGCTCCGCGATCGCTGGGGCCGATACGTCGGTCTGCACGGCGGCGCCGGCAGTGAATGGCCCGGCAGCGCGACGCGGATCGAACCCACAGCGCGCTCCGTAGGTATAGCCGAGCTCCTCGCGCAGACGTAGGTTGAGGCGCGACGTGAAGGCGCCGCCAAGGTAGGTCGACATGATCGCGGCCGAGAAGTAGCGCGGGTCGTACCGGTCGATTCCGATCAGGCCGATGCGCAGCTCGCTCTGCACCGATCCGGGCCGGTCGACGATGACCACGCGCCGCCCGCCCGCCGCTGTCGGTGTGATGGTTCGATGGCCCGGGCCACTTCCTGACCAGCCACCGAGATGCTGTTCGGCAAGTCGCAGCGCCTCGTCGCCATCGAACGCGCCGGCGACGACGAGGTGGCCACGGCCCGGTTGATGGTGGGTGGCGTGGTGCGCTCGCACGTCGTCGACAGCCAGGGCCTCGACCATGTCGGGGGAGCCGCCGGCGAGTCGGCGGTACGGGGTCTTCGCGTCATACAGGTGCTTGATGAACGACTCATCGGCCAGGGATCCGGCGTCGGCCCGCATCTGGAGGATCGCGGCGAGCCGCTGGGCCTTGAGCCGGCTGAACTCATCGGGGTCGAAGCGCGGCTCTTGCACCATCTCGGCCAGCAGCGCCATGCCGGCGTCGAGGTGCTGTGGCAGCGACTGGAACCCGGCCCGGCTGCTGTCCCACGACGACTCGCTGTTCACCTCGATGCCGAGTCGCTCGGTCGCGGCGGCGAACGCGGCGGCGTCCAGGCGGCGGGTGCCGGTGACGAGCAGGCGGGCGGTCAACGACGCGACCCCGCCGTGCGACTCGTCTTCGGCCGCAGCGCCTGCGTCGATCAGGAGGTGGACGCTGGTCAGCGACGACCCGGCGATCGGCACGAGCCAGACCGTCAGTCCGTTGTCCAGGCTGTGGCGGGTGAAGGCGGGGAATCGGTACGGTCGGGGCGCTGATGGAGTCGGCCTCATCGGACTCGTGGTGCTCACGCCGCCTCCTCGGTCCCGGGCTGGTCAGTTTCGGCCGGGAGGTAGGTGAGGAGCACACGGTTATCGGCGCGCAGACTCCCGGCCATCGCGCTGCGTACGCGGTCGACGTCGACCGCCTCGTATCGCGTGACCTCGCTGTTGACCCGCTCCGGCTGGTCGAAGAGGCAGGCGTACATCGACAGATGATCGGCCCGCTCGCTGATGCGCTCCTGTGCCGACTCGATCCCGGCGGCGTGCAGGTTCCGGACGCGCTCGAGCTCGACGTCCGATGGCCCCTCGTTCGTCAGAAGATCCACCTCACCCAGAACGGCCTCGGTGAGCGCCTCGTGGTCGATTCCTGGCCTGGCGGTCGCCCAAAGGCCGAAGACCGCGGCCCCGCCGACGATCGGGAAGGTCATCACCGACACGTCCTGCGCAAGCTGGCGTTCACGCACCAGGCGGCCGTACAGGCGTGAGGCGCGGCCGGTGCCGAGCAGGTCCACCGCCACTTCGAGGGCGTCGAACGCATCGGTTCCGAAGACCGGTATCCGGTACGCGGCGTAGACCCTCGGAAGCGGCACGCGGTCGGAGACCACCTCGCGGATCTCGGCGCCGATGAGCGGCTCGATCGCGGTGTCGGGGACCGGCGGGCGCTGGGGGTTGGCGGCGATCGGCCCAAAGTGGCGCTCGATCATTGCGAGCGCCCCTGCAGGCTCGAAGTCGCCGACCACGCTGAGGACCGCATTGTCGGGGGCGTAGTAGGTGGCGAAGAACTCGCCGACGTCTTCGAGGCTCGCGGCGTTGAGGTCGTCCATGGAGCCGATGGTCGAGTGGTGGTACGGATGCTCGGCGGGATACAGCAGCTCCTGGATCTTCTCGTCCCACGCACCGTACGGCTGGTTGTCGACCGCCCAGCGTCGCTCGTTTTTGACCACCTCGCGCTGGTTGTCGAGCTTCTCCAGGGTCATCGCCGGCAGCAGGTTTGCCAACCGATCTGCCTCCAGCCAGAGCCCCAGCTCCAGCTGGTGGCTGGGGAGCGTCTCGAAGTAGTTGGTGCGGTCCAGCCAGGTGGTCGCGTTCAGCGTGCCGCCCGCGGCCT
>JAOUHE010000153.1 GCA_029865285.1 Chloroflexota bacterium | reverse complement strand
GCGCTCCGGACCATCCTCGTCTACCCGGGCGCCTACCGAGCCCGCACCCAGGAGCATGGCGCGTTCGGGATGGTGACCGAAATCGACCAGGTCCGGCTCGGTGAGGCATGGAATGCCGAAACCGTCGTGCTCTCCTGGGAGGACGTGCGGCGCGGGGCGGCCGAAGGCGGCGACGGGCACAACGTCGTCCTGCACGAGTTCGCGCACCAACTCGACATGGAGGACCGCAGCGCCAACGGTGCGCCGGAGCTTGCCCATCACGGCATGTACGCCGCGTGGGCGCGCGTGCTCGGCCACGAGTACCAGCAGCTCCGAGATGCCGTCGACCGCCACGAGCGCACGCTCATGGACGCGTACGGCACCCACAGCCCCGCCGAGTTCTTCGCGGTCGCCACCGAGACCTTCTTCGAGCAGCCGGCCAAGCTGCGGCGCGAACACGCGGAGCTGTACGAGCAGCTGCGCCAGTTCTACCGGCAGGATCCGGCGGCGTGGTCCTAGCCGGGCACCGCGGACTACGTATGGCTATCTCCGCGGTCGCGCAAGTCCTAGGATGACGAGCATGAGCGGGCGCGCGCCTCGACTGATCGCCGCCGGATCGTTCGCCTCCATCGCCGTCCTGTCGGCCGTCGCGCTGTGGATGATCTTGGTCACGTTGGATAGGCCGTTGCCGCCGCAGTGGGGCTTCCGAGGCTGGGAGATTCTGCTGGGCCTCAGCTTTGGGTCGGTCGGCGCGCTGATCGTTGCCCACCGGCCGCGCAACCGCATCGGCTGGATGGTGCTGGGACTCAGCGTGATCACCGGCATCCAGGCGGTGGTGGACCAGTACCCGATCTTCGCCGAGGCGGTCGACCCGGTCCTGCCGTACGCCGGCGTCGCTCGCTGGATAGCGGCCTGGATCTGGGCGTTGTCGGCCGTGGGCCTGGTGACGTTCCTGCCCCTGCTCTTCCCGACCGGCCACCTGCTGTCGGCGCGCTGGCGTCCGGCCGCGGCCCTTGCCTATGCGGCCGGCTTCGTCCTCATCGTGTCGACCATCCTGGCCTCGCAACCACTCGGACCGGTGCCGCCCACCACGGATTCGACCGCGTACTTCGAACTCGTGGGGCCAATCATGGGGGTGGGCTACCTCCTCTTCCTGGCCGCCGCCACGCTGGCGGTGGTTTCGTCGGTCGTGCGCTACCGGAGATCCACCGGGGAGGAGAAGCTGCAGCTGAAGTGGATGGCCTACGTCGCGGTGCTGGCCATTCCCGGCGCCGTCGTTGGCGTATCGCCGATCTTCATCGGGCAGGTCATCTTCATCGGCCTGGCAGTGCTGGCGGCCGTGGCCATCGGCGTCTCGATCCTGCGCTACCGGCTGTACGAGATCGACCTGATCATCAACCGCTCGCTCGTGTACGGAACCCTGTCGGCGATCCTGGCCGGCCTGTACGCCGCCTCGATGACGTTCTCCCAGCGAGTGTTCACGACGCTGACCGGCCACCCCTCGGATGCCGCCATTGTGCTCACAACCCTCGTTCTGGCATCCACCTTCACCCCAATCAAGACGCGCCTGCAGGCCGTCGTCGATCGTCGCGTGAAACCGGCGGCGCCGGCTGCGGTCGAGCTGGACCACGCCACGGTGACCGCCATGCTGGCGGCCGCCGAGGATCGGCTGCGCCAGATCGCGCGCGAGGAGATCTCCCGGGCGGACGGCTAGCCCGGGATCGCCGACGGGTCGTCCCGACGCAGGAGGATCCCGAGGTACTGCTTCCAGGGCCCGACATCCGCGTCGCGCGAGCCGGCAAGGGCAGCGTAGATCTGACCGATGTGGTCGAGGTCATGGACGGCCCAGGTCGCGAGCAGCTCGCGCAGCGTCACTTCCCCGAGCGACGGGTGCATGCCGCGGCGATCGAGATCGGCATCCGCGACCAGCTCGCCCAACGAGGCCAGGTTGGCGGCACGCAGCGTCGCGAACCGCTCGACCAGGTCGTCGAGCGGAACCCCCACGTCCCGTTCGAGCATCTCGAAACGCTCAAACCGGTCGAACGGCAGCGAGGTCCCGTGCTCCAGGATGCGACGTGTCCGGCTGATCCAGTCGCTCTGCTCGCCGGTGATCAGGTGCCCGACCACGTCGCGCGGGCGCCAGCCATCGGCGGTATCGGGCGTATCGGTCCAAGCGTCTGGCAGGCCGATCAGCAGGGTACGGAGCACTGCCGGAGTGCGCTCCAGCAGGGCGGTCGTGTCAGCGATGAAGGTGGTCATGGGTGCCCTCCGGCATCAGAGAGCGATCGTAGTACGCTGCGGTCATGCCCGAATCGCCGATCGACCGCGTCCGACCGCTGCTGCGGGTTCGCCAGGTGCGCGAGTTCTCGCGGGAGCCGGTGAGCGAAGAGGATCTGCGGGCCATCGGACAGGCTGCTCGCTGGTCCGGCAGCAGCCGCAACCGGCAGCCGTGGCGCTTCATCGTGATCCGCGACGAGCCCACGCTCAGGCGTCTCTGGCAGGCTGGCCTGCCGCAGACACGGGCGCTGGAGACGGCCACCGCGGCCCTGGCCATCGCCCTGCCGGCGGACGAGCGGATGACGATCTCGCACGCATACGACGACGGGCGGGTCGCCGAGCGAATCCTGATCGCTGCCTCCTACCTGGGGCTCGGCGCGGGCATCACCTGGGTGCGCGGCGAGGTGCGCCCGGCCATCGGCGAGATCCTCGAACTGCCGCCAGGGTTGTTCGTGCGAACGATCATGGCGCTCGGCCATCCCTCGGCCGGGGCACTACTCCCGAAATCTCCGCCCGGCCAGGCTCGACTCCCCTACGAGGAGCTCGTCTTCGAGGAGCGGCTACCCCGGGACTGACTGCTCCTGACCGGCTTCGGGCGCAACGCGCGCCCTCTCGAGACCGTCGAGGATCAGGTCGAGCCCAAACTCGAACTCGCCGACGTCCCCTGGCCGTTGCGGCTCCAGGTGCACGCCGATGTGCTCGATCAGGTGCGGCAGCTCGTCGAGGGGAAGCTCCCGCAGGAATCGCTCGGCCAGATCGGGTTGCTGCTCTGCAAGCGCCAGGTACGGCAGCAGCCACAGCGTGAAGCCCACGATGTGGCTGTCCACGGCGTGGTACGCGTGGTGGGTCATCTCGGCCGAGAACCCCGCGCCGCGCAGCCGGCCGAGGATGCCGTCCATGTAGCGCAGCTGCGAGGGGCTGACATCGAGCGGTGCCATGAGCAGGCTGCAGGCCCAACGGTGGCGCAGCAGGACCTGGTGGAACGACAACGCGGTGCGGCGGATGGCCGATCGCCAGTCCCCCGCCGGCGTCGGCGGCTCGATCTCCGCGTACACCGCGTCGATCATCCCGCTCAGCAGATCGCGCTTGTTCCGCACGTGGTGGTAGAGGGACATGGCCTCCACCCCGAGCAGCATCGCCAGCCGGCGCATGCTCAACGACTCGAGGCCGCCCTCGTCGGCAAGCTGCACGCCAGCGCGCAGCACCCGCTCCCGGCTCAATGGAGCCCGGGCTTCGGCGGTTTCGGGATCGGTCTGCATGGCCATCAGTCTTGACAATCTTACGTCGTAAGCCCTACCGTACGCGCGTTACCTTACATCGTAAGCGACGCCAGGAAGAGGAGCGACGGCTTTGGACATCTACGAGGCGCTGTACACGACGCGCGCCATGCGGCGCATGAAGCCGGACGCAATCCCCCTGGAAGCCCAGAAGCGGATCCTGGACGCCGCGATTCGCGCACCGCACGTCGGCGAGGGGTGGCGGTTCATCCTGGTCGATGACCCGGAGATCAAGGCCAGGCTGGCCCCGCTCTACGACCGGGCCTGGACGCAGATGTTCGAGGCGTTCGGTGTGGACCGCGCGGCCATGCTGGCGATGCCGGGCCAGACGGGCGCCACGGCGCGTTCGGGCGATCACCTGGCCCGCCACTTTGCCGAGGCTCCCCTGCTGCTGATCGGCTTCGGCAGGACCCGCGACGGCAGCGGCATCTACCCGGCAATCTGGAGCGCCATGCTGGCAGCTCGCGCCGAGGGGATCGGCTCAACCCTGACCGGCGTGATGCAGACCTTCGTCGCGGAC
>JAOUHE010000152.1 GCA_029865285.1 Chloroflexota bacterium | reverse complement strand
TGCGCTTCAGCATCTCGCCGAGCATCTCGCTCACCTCGACGCTGATCGTTCCGACCAGCACCGGACGGCCCTTCTCGTGCTCCTCGACGACCTCGTCGATGACCGCCCCCCACTTTCCCTTCTGGCTGGCGAACACAAGGTCGGCGAAGTCGTCCCGGATCATCGGCTTGTTGGTCGGAATCGCCACGACCTCGAGGTCGTAGATCTTGCTGAACTCCTCCGCCTCGGTCTCGGCGGTACCGGTCATGCCGGCGAGCTTGTGGTACATGCGGAAGTAGTTCTGGAAGGTGATGGTGGCGAGGGTGCGGGACTCGCTCTGGACCTTCACCCCCTCCTTGGCCTCGACCGCCTGGTGCAAGCCCTCGCTCCAGCGCCGGCCCGGCATGAGTCGGCCGGTGAAATCGTCGACGATGATCACCTCACCGTCCTTGACGACGTAGTCGCGGTCGCGTCGGTAGAGCGCCTCGGCTTTGAGTGCCTGTTCAAGGTGGCGCGCCATGCTGAAATCGTTGTCGAACAGGTTGTCGATGCCGAGCAGCCGCTCCATCTTGTCGGTGCCCGCCTCGGTGATGGCCACCTGGCGGAACTTCTCGTCGATGATGTAGTCCTCCTCGGCCCGAAGCCGCGGCACCAGCCGCGCGAACTGGAGGTACTTGTCGGCCGATTCCTCGGCGTTGCCCGAGATGATCAGCGGGGTCCGCGCTTCGTCGATCAGGATGTTGTCGACCTCGTCGACGATGGCGAAGTAGTGGCCGCGCTGCACGCGCGCCGCGAGGTCGGTAACCAGGTTGTCCCGGAGATAGTCGAAGCCGTACTCGTTGTTCGTGCCGTAGGTGACATCGGCCGCGTACGCCTCGACCCGGGTGACGGGACGCAGGTTGCGGAGATGCTCATCGGTCTGCGGAAACTCCGGGTCGACCAGGAACGCGGCATCGTGCTGGATGCTGCCGACACTCATCCCCAGGCGCCAGAAGACCTGCCCAATCCATTGCGCATCACGCTTGGCGAGGTAGTCGTTCACTGTCACGACGTGCACGCCGCGCCCGGTCAGTCCGTTGAGGTAGGCGGCCAGCGGCGCCACGAACGTCTTGCCCTCGCCCGTCTTCATCTCGGCGATGGTCCCGGCGTGGAGGACCATCCCCCCGACCAACTGGACGTCGTAGTGCCGCTTGCCGAGGGCTCGCCGCATCGCTTCGCGGACCGCGGCGAAGGCCTCGGGCAGGACCTCGTCGAGCGCGGCATCGATCTGGGCGCGCTCTCGCTTGCGCTGCGTCCGCCGCTCCTCGCTCAGCCGATTCGGGTCGGCGACCGCGAGTTCAGAGCCCTCTTCGTCGCCTTCCGGCGCGGCGCGCTGCTCGATGGGGATGAGCAGTTCGCCGACCGCGTCGCGCACGCGGGCACGAAGCAGATCGGTCCTGCCGCGCAGTTCCGCATCGGTAAGGGCGGTGAACTGCGGCTCGAGCTCGTTGATCTTGGCGACCGTGGGGAGAAGCCGCTGGACCTCGCGCTCGTTCGAGTCGCCCAGCCGCGTGAGGAACTTCAACATCGGGAGGCGGAGTATAGACCGACCGACCGAAGAGTCCGAGCCCGCGGTATGGGTCTCAGCCCTCGATCGGGATCACGGCAGTCTCCGCCTCGTCGGCGCTGCTGCCGCCCCAGAAGGTCATCTCCTCGACCATGTGCACTTCGGACGAGAAGAGCGCGCCGACGCTCTCGCCGCGGTGGATCCGCTTGATCGCCTCGCCGAAGAGCGGGGCGATCGAGAGGACCGTGATGCGATCGTGGGTGGCCTGCGCCGGAAACGGAATCGTGTCGGTCACGACCACCTCGGTGATCGGGCTGTCGTGGATCCGCTGCAGCGCGTCGTGCGAGAAGACGCCGTGGGTGGCACACGAGTAGATGGCCCGGGCGCCGTCGGCGACCAGCGCGTCGACCGCCTCCATCAGCGACCCCGCGGTATCGATCTCGTCGTCGATGATCACCGCGGTGTGCCCGGCCACCTCGCCGATGATGTTCATCAACTCGGTCTTATCGTCGTTGCCGACGCGCCGCTTTTCGACGATCGCCAGCGGTGCCTGCAGAATCTCCGCGAAGTTTCGGGCCCGCTTGGCAAATCCCAGCTCGCTGACGACCACGATATCGGGCAGGTTCTTGGCCTTGATGTAGCGCGACAGGATGTGGATGGCGGTGAGCTCGTCCACGGGGATGCTGAAGAAGCCCTGGATCTGGCCCTGGTGCAGGTCCATCGTGAGGACCCGATCCGCACCCGCCACGGTCAGCATGTCGGCGATCAGTCGTGCGGTAATCGGGACGCGCGGCTGGTCCTTTTTATCGGATCTCCCGTAGGCGTAGTACGGCATCACCGCGGTGATCCGTCCGGCACTGGCCCGCTTGAACGCGTCGATCATGATCAGCAGTTCCATGATCGAGTCGTTCACCGGCCGGCTCGTGGGCTGCACCAGGAAGACGTCCTGCTCGCGGACGTTCTGCATCACGCGCACAAAGGTGTTGTCGTTGGAGAACTTGAAGACCTCGGCCTCACCCAGCTCGGTCGCGAGGTAGCGGCAGATCAACTGGGCCAACGGGCGGTTGGCGTTGCCGGCGTAGATACTGAACTCGTCCGCGTACACGTTGGTCTCCCAGCGGGGTCCGCCGGTCACCGATTCTACCGGCAACTTCAGCGCGCCGGGGCCTCGGACGGCCGATGCCTGCCGCAACGAGCCAGATCGTCCCCAGCAGCGCCATGAGCCCTCCAATCGAAGTCAGTGGTGGGTGCGGCGCCGGCAGGGCGGTGTTCGGCAGTCCGCTTCCGGTCCCCGGCTCGATCCCGACCTCGACATCGCCCGTCGAGCAGACGCCACTGCGGTCGCAGATTCGATAGGCGAACGCATCAGGAAGAGTGCTGCCCGGGTCGGGCGTATAGGTGATGGCACCGCTGACCGGATCAACGGTCACGGTCCCGTGCAATGGTCCCGAGGTCACGGTCACCGATCCCGGGTCAAGGTCCGAGGACCCGTCGGGATCGCTGTCGTTGGCCAGCACGTCGATCCGGACGCTGCCACTACCCGTGAGAACGGCCGAGTCACCGACGGCCACGGGCGCATCGTTGACCGCGGTGACCGTCAGGCTGACCGTTGCGGTGGCGCAGTTGCCTACCAGATCGCAGACCTGGTAGACGACGCTGTCGGGTCCGTTGTAGTTGGGATCGGGCGTGTAGGTCACCACCCCGCTGGTGGGGTTGACGCTCACCGAGCCATGAGCCGGTGGCGTGGTGACGCTGACGCTGGTCGGGTCGAGGTTGCCATCGGGATCGCTGTCGTTGGCCAGCACGCCGATGGCCACCGCGGTGTCCTCGTCGGTGGTGACGCTGTCGTTCGTGGCCGTCGGCGGACTGTTGCCGGCCGAGACCGTCATCGACACCGTCGCCGTCGCACAGCCCGGTGGGACCGCCAGGTCGCAGACCTGGTAGACGAAGCTGTCGTCGCCGACGTAGCCCGCGTCTGGCGTG
This sequence comes from Chloroflexota bacterium, assembly GCA_029865285.1. Classification (GTDB taxonomy): domain Bacteria; phylum Chloroflexota; class Limnocylindria; order QHBO01; family QHBO01; genus CF-167. The sequence goes on along the minus strand of JAOUHE010000152.1, from coordinate 546 downwards.
TAGGTCACCACCCAGCTGGTCGGGTCGATGCTCACCGAGCCGTGGCTGGGTGGCGTGGTGAAGCTGACGCTGGTCGGGTCGAGGTTGCCATCGGGATCGCTGTCGTTGGCCAGCACGTTCACCGTGACGCCAGTACCTTTCGAGGTCATGGCCGTGTCGTTCACCGCGACCGGCGGATCCTCGCTGGCCGTCACGCCCACGGTTACGTCCGCGGTATCGCACAGCGCCACGGAGTCGCAGATCTCGTAGCTGAAGGTGTCGAGTCCGTTGTAGTTGGGATCGGGCGTGTAGGTGACATCGCCGGTGGCCGGGTCAACTGTCACGCTCCCATGAGCCGGGCCCCCGAACACGGTCACGCTCGACGTGTCGAGATTGCCATCGGCATCGGTGTCGTTGGCTGCCACCGGGATGACGACCGGCGTGTCCTCGTCGGTGGTGACGCTGTCATCGAGTGCGACCGGTCGGTCATCGATCGGGACCACCGTGGTGGTCACCATCGCTCCGGTCGCGACGCACAGCACGGGGCTGCCCAGGTCGCAGACCTGG
>JAOUHE010000151.1 GCA_029865285.1 Chloroflexota bacterium | reverse complement strand
CGCCCGACCTGCGGGTCAACCAGTGGGGCTACATCGAGACCGATCCCCATGGCATGACCAGCATGCCCGGCGTCTTCGCCGGCGGCGACATCGTGCGCGGGGCGGCGACCGTCATCCTGGCCATGGGCGACGGGAAGCGTGCGGCGGCGGCGATGGACTCGTACCTGCGGGGCGTCTACCCACCCCCGGAGCCCGAGCCGGAGCCCGCCGAGCCAAGACACGCGCGCCGTACCGAGGCCGCGCCGGCCTGATTCCTCCCCGCCGGCCGGCGTTCGGCAGATGCAGCCCAGGGCCGCATGCCGGCGCGAGGAGCGTCCCGAATCGTGGCAGCGTGCCAGATGGCCCTTGACCGGACCGGGACGCTGCGCAAGCATCCCCCAGGAGGTACGAGTCCGATGATGCGCGCCCTCGCGGCGACCTTCTGGGGTCTCTTCGCGGCGTATCAGCTCTTCGTGACGTCGGTCATGGTCTTTGGCGACCCGCACGGAACGCCGTGGTGGCAGGGCGTCCTCTACCTGCTCCCCTGGGTCGGCATGCTGGTGATGGCCGGGCTCATCTGGCCCGGGCGCCGCTGGAGCCGCGAGGCAACCATCGTGAGCGCTGCGTGGGGAGGCCTGCTGATCCTCCACAGCCTGCCGGCTCTGGCTGCTAACGTGACCGAAGGCGGGCTTCTCGATATGGGCTGGTGGCGCTGGCTCGAGATGCTTTGGCCGGTCGCGTCCGCCGTCCTGAGCGGGATTGCCGCCCGCGAGATGAGGCTCTCGGCTCGGGTCGCCTCGGCGAGCTAGGTGGCCCGGCGCATGAACCGTCACTCAAGGATCGCCGGCACCACGGCGCTGGCCCTCGTCCTAGCGGTCGGCTGCGTGGGCCAACCACCGTCGCCGTCCACCTCGCCCAGCCTTCCGATCGCCACCGTGTCGGAGTCGCCGGTCGCTACCGCGACACCGATTGCGACCACATCGCCGACGCTAGCACCAGCCGACGCTGCACGCCTGGTGCTGCTTTCGACCATCTCGACCACCGAAGTACCCGAGGGGTATGGCTCGATGTTCTGGGTCGTCGGCATGGAAGGATCCGACCGCGTGCTGGTCGGCAAAGGAGTGGGGGCGCAGTGGTCCCCGGGTGGCACGCGCGTCATCGTCACCAGCGTCGGACCCGGCTGCAGCCCCGAGCTGACATCGGTCAAGCCAGACGGGACGGATGCGACGGTCCTGCCGTTTGACCTTCGGATCGGCGATGGCCCCTTCTGGTGGTCGCCAGACGGAGCGCACGTCGCCTTCATCCGGTACCGCGATCCCGTTGCCTGCAAGCACGCTTCGGCCGGTCTGCCACTTGAACCGTGGGTGATGGACGCGGATGGGTCCCACCAGCGTCGCCTGGCGACCGACGGTCGGGTGACCTGGAGTCCGGATGGCCAGCACCTGACCCTGGCTCGTGCATCAGACCCGAACGGGCCGTGGGACTCGCTGTCGGTCATCGACCTGGCTGGCACGGTGCTGGCCTCCGTCGGTCCGGAGCCTGGCGTCTCCTACGGGGACGCAATCTGGTCACCCGACGGCACACGACTCGTGTTCGGCCGGTTCGGTGCCGGCGATGAGGAGAGGAGCCTCCTCGTCGCTGACTGGGATCTTGCCGGCCTGGCCGCGCTCGATCTCCCGTCTCGCTCGTTCATGGACGGCGCACGCGACTGGTCGCCCAATGGCAGCGCCGTCCTGGTCGCATTCGCGACTGAGGATGTTCGTGCGCTCCTGTGGATCATCGGGGCCGATGGCCAACCAGCCCGCCGGCTCAGCCCGGCCGATGCCGACGAGGTCGGAGCCGACTGGTCGCCCTCAGGGCTATCGATCGCAGTCGCACGCAAGGGGGCGGCGCCGGACGGGATCGAACCCGGCGTTCTGGTGATGAACCTGGACGGCGTTGGCCTGGTTACGCTCGGAGCCGGCCAGGATCCGCTCTGGCAACCTGACCTGCAGCCAGATCTCAACGCTCCGTGAAGCTCGGAGTCCGGTGGCATTCCAGTCCGGGACGCGGCCTCTGAACCCGATCCCCTCAATCATCGCCGTTCCCGCGCCGGCCGCGGCCGGAGAGGAATGCAGCCCAGGGGCGGGCGTGCCCGCCCCTCAGCCGAGCTACATCGCCACGACCACCTCGTCGGGGCTGTCGGCCCCGCTGACGATCGATACCGGCATCCCGTCCTCACCGGTCGCTGCCACGGCCTGCGCCTCCTTGGCGTACTCCTTCTTGCCGCGCCCGGAGAGCATCTCCAGGTTGGCGATCACGACCTCCGTCTTCCAGTGGCGCAGGCCACCGTCATCGTCCCACTGGCGGGTCTGCAGCCGGCCCTCGATGTCCACCAGCTGGCCCTTCGACAGGAACTGGCCGCAGATCTCGGCCAGCCGATCCCACGCCACCAGGTTGTGGTACTCGGTGCGCTCGGGCGCGCCGTTGCCGCGGAACTCGTTGGTGGCGACCACGAAGTTGGCGACCGGCTTCCCTGACGGGAGCGTGCGCAGCTCCGGATCGCGAGTCAGCCGGCCCACCAGAAACACCTTGTTCACCAGGATCCTCCTCGTTGCCCGATCTCGGGCGCTCGGCGCGCCGGGCGAGGCGGTGGCCGTGGGAGGAGGCTACCGGAGGGGCCTTAGCGGTCCATTAGGCGGCCGTTATGCGCCGCTCGCCCCGGGACGACCACGTGAGGTGGAATGGATGCGGACCTGAGACCGCTGGCATCGGGAAGGTGCTGCACGGGACCGTTCCCTAGGGCTTGTCGTGGATGAGCCGATAGGCGGCGCGGCGCTCAACGCCGACCGCGCGCAGCAGCTCCACGGTGGTGCGATCGCTCAGCCCGGCTTGACGCGCGGCAGCCAGGACGGGGGCAGCCCGCAGCTCCGCGTCCCCTGCCGCGGGCGGAGCTGACAGCCCGAAAACGACCAGCGTGAACTCGCCTCGCGGCGCGGCGAGCGCGGCGCCGACCTCGGCCGGCCTCCCGACCAGCACCTGCTCGTGGATCTTCGTCAGCTCGCGCGTTGCCACCACGCGGAGTTGCGGGTGCGCCGCGAGATGGCGCTCGAGGTCGCGCAGCAGCCCCGAGACGCGATGGGGCGCCTCGAACAGGATCAGCGGGAGCCCGGCTGCCCCGGCTGCCCCCAGCAGCCGCTGGAGCGCCGCTGCGCGCGACGCCGCGGGTCGCGCCGGCAGGAACCCGCCGAAGACGAAGCCGGTCGCTTCCTCGCCGGAGAGCGCCATCGCCGCCGTGACCGCCGACGGCCCCGGCAGCACCTCAACCTGGGCCCCCGCGGCGCGTGCCGCCGCCACGAGTCGCGCTCCGGGATCCGAGACGCCCGGCATGCCCGCATCAGTGGTCAGAGCCAGCGTCTGGCCGGCCTCCAGCCGCGCCAGCAGGGCGGGCAGGCGCTCATCGGCGTTGTGCTCGTTGAAGGCCGAGGTCGGCCGCCGCACGCCGAGGTGCGCCAGCAGGCGCTGTGCCAGCCTCGTGTCCTCGGCGACGACCAGGTCGGCGGTGCGCAGTGCCTCGGCGGCACGCGGGGTCAGGTCGCCCAGGTTGCCGATGGGTGTGCCGACCACCAGCAGCCGTCCGCGCGCAGCCGCCGGCGCCCCCACGCTGGCGCTCAGCTCCCCCGCCGCGAGCCGGGTCGCCGGCGCGGGTAGAGGTGGTCGACGCCAGGCGTGCGCAGGCTCAGCTTGGCGACCGGCGGCAGCTGGCGCTTGAACTCGTTGGCAGCCACGCGTCGCGCCACCCAGGCCACGAGCCGGGCATCCAGGCCGGCAGCCACGCAGCGCTCCGCGCTCCAGCGGCGGTCGACGAGGGCGAACAGCACGCGATCGAGGTCGTCGTAGCTGGCGCCCAGCTCCCCCTCGTCGGTCTGTCCCGGCCACAGGTCCGCCGATGGTGGCTTGGCCAGGATCTCGTCCGGCACCCCGAGCGCCGCGGCCACAGCGCGAAGCTGGCTCTTGTACAGGTCGCCGATCGGCGCGAAGGCGGCCGCCATGTCCCCGTACAGCGTCCCGTAGCCGAGCAGCGCCTCGGTCTTGTTGCCGGTCCCCGCCACCAGCGCGTCG
>JAOUHE010000150.1 GCA_029865285.1 Chloroflexota bacterium | reverse complement strand
GAACAGATTGGGACAGTAGCGCCCCCCGCCACAGCCGCTCGTGACGCCCGCGGTGGCCAGTCGGTTGATGTCGGTGCGGAACAAGCCTGGAGTCGGTTCGGCACAGATTCAGACTCCGAATGCTGCTTCTCGGCAAGGGCCTTGAGGAGAGTCGTCTTCATCGTTCCTTCATCTGGCAGTCATACTCTTGGCCCGATGGCCTCCGTGTTGATCGTCGATGACGACCCCAAGATCCGTGACCTGCTGCGCCTGTACGTCGAGCGCGAGGGGCACCGCACGGTGTTCGCCGCGGACGGTGAAGGCGCCCTCGCGCAGGTCGCCCGCTCTCGTCCCGATATCGTGCTGCTGGATGTGATGCTTCCCGGCCTGGACGGGTTCGAGGTGTGTCGACGCATCCGTGAGACGAGCGACGTGCCGATCCTGCTGCTGACCGCCCGCAGCGGTGATCCGGACAAGGTGATCGGCCTGGATATCGGCGCTGATGACTATGTCGTCAAGCCGTTTTCGCCGCGAGAGCTGATGGCCCGCCTGCGCGCGCTGCTACGGCGCCGCAAGAACCCCGTGGGAACGACCGAGGCGATCCTGGTCAGTGGCCCACTCGAGGTCGACGCAGGCGCGGTCGAGGCCCGGCTGAACGGGCGGACGCTTGACCTGACGCCGTTCGAGTTTCGCCTGCTGCACGCCCTGATGCTGCGACCCGGACGCGTCCTGTCTCGCGACGATCTGATCGACGCCCTGCATGGGAACGACGACCCGGGGATCATCGACCGGACGATCGACGTTCACCTTGGACGCCTGCGACGCAAGCTGGGAGACCCCGCCGCTGCACCACGGTTCGTGGCGACCGTTCGAACGGTGGGCTATAAGTTCGTCGGCGCGGTGGAACACCGCGACCTGACGCCTGGGCCCGGCTGAGGCCCGGCGCCGATGGGCTCGCTTCGCTGGCGCCTGATCGCCAGCTTCAGCGCCATGGCCGTGACCGTGGCAATCGTGATGGACGTTGCGGTGCAACGTTTCAGCGCCGAGCAGATCATGCACCTGGCCATGGAGGGCGGCCTGTCGGCCGACGCGGCGCAGGCGATGTTCGACCAGTCGGTCGGGCGCGTTCTGCTGATCGGCGCGGGCGCGGGGGTGATCCTGGGGACCCTGGCCGCGTGGTGGCTGCTGCGACGGATCCTGCGCCCGCTCGATCGGCTGGCCGCAGCCACGCGTGCCATCGCCGCCGGCGATCTCGCGGCGCGCGTCCCGGCGGCACCCGACCGGGAGTTGCAGCGACTCGGTGACGCCTTCAACCAGATGGCGGACGATCTCGAGCGGGTCGAACAGCTGCGACGGGCACTGGTGGAGGACGTGGCCCACGAGCTGCGGACACCGCTCACCAGCCTGCAGGGCTATACCGAGGCGCTGGCCGATGGCGTTGTGGAGCCGACTCCGGAGATGCTGCGCACGATCCACGAAGAGATCGTCCGGCTGTCGCGACTGGTGGAGGGTCTCGACCGGCTGGCCCGCGGCGAGTCGGGGTCGCCCCCTCCCGCTCGCGTGGCGATCGACCTGGGGGCATTTGCCGCCCGTGCCGCCGAGCTCCAGGCTCCCGAGTTCGCGCGGCGCCGGATCACGCTGCACGTGGATGCTCCCCAACAGCTGCCGACCCTGCTGGGAGACCCCGATGGCATCGGGCAGGTGCTCGGCAACCTGATGCAGAACGCGGCGCGCTACGCCGACGACGGCGGAGAGGTGCGTGTCACGCTGTCGTCAACGGGCGGGCGGGTCCGCTGCGCGGTGGTCAATTCAGGTGCGGAGATCCCCGCCGACGAGCTGCCGCTCATCTGGGAGCGCCTTTACCGGGTTGACCGCTCACGCGCCCGGACGAGTGGCGGCAGCGGGATCGGTCTCGCGATCGTGCGTCAGATCGTCAAAGCGCACGGCGGCGCCGTCGGCGCGTCCTCGGCCAACGGCCGCACCGAGATCTGGTTCGATCTGCCGGTCGAGGTCGGCTAGGCAGGGTTCGCGGTCGGCTACCATCGGACCGATGCTCCCCACCGCGCGGCCGCTCCTCGCGCTCGGCCTGGCCCTCGTCGTCGCCGGCTGCAGCCTGGCGCCGACGCCCACCCCGACCCCACCGACGCCGACGGCCGTCCCGACCGCGAGCCCATCGCCCACCCCCGTGCCGCCGACCGCATTCCCCCTGGCTGTCGTGACCGGGTTCACGAACCTCAAGGCCGCCACCACCATGGCTGAGCTGGAGCAGATGGCCAGTGCCGGGACGCTGGTGATCCCCTGCGGCCTGCAGGCCGCCATCGGCGTACGGGTCAGCGCCGACTCCAGTTGCACCGTCGCGACGGAGATCGCCGCGGCACTTCGCGCGGATTCGACTCGCGTCGCGCTGCTGCCACCGGGGCTGGTTGAACCGGCCACCAAGGTGCTCCCGGTGGACGGCGCGGACCTCTTCGGAGGCCCCGCCGCGCGCGCGGCGGAGTACCCCGCCGTTGGGCTCACGACCGTCCTGCCACCCGGCTGGACAACCTATGAGCCGGCCGAGATCCGGACACTCATCTCGCTTGGTGACTCGTGCCCCGACCGCGGGGTGGCCTACCAGGCGATCACGCTCGGCAAGGGCTGGGACTGGGTCTTCGGCGGCGGCCGCGCACGCTACCTGCGGGTCTACCCCAACCCGGTGCCGCTCGACCAGGTTGGCGGCGGATACAACATCGTCGATGCCGAGGCGTCCGGCGACCCCGGTGCCGTGGCGCGCCTGGTGAGCAGCGCCGACATTACGCTCGACGATTTCGAGTGTCCGGTCGTGGACGATTGGCGCGTGAACGGCGGAGTCGTCTTCAGTATCGATCCCGCGGTCCTGCCGCAACTGCGCGATACCTACGGCGTCGACGTCGTGACCCTGGCCGCCAACCACCTGTTCGACCGTGGGACGAGGGGCTTTCTCGAGACCCTCGAGCAGTTCGCGGGGGCCGGCATTCCTCGCGCCGGCGCGGGTCGTGACCTTGACGATGCCCTGGCCGCGGCGGTGGTGGACGTCAATGGCCTGCGGTTCGCTTTCGTGGGCTTCAACGAGGTGCCTGGCTCGCAGGCTGCGGCGACGGGCGTCCCCGGCGTCGCCTGGCTCACCGACGACAACGTGCGCACGGCCGTCACCCGGGCTCGCGCGCAGGCCGACCTCGTCTTCTGCGTCCCGCAATGGTGGGGAGGAGCCGAGTACCACGGCGACTTCACCGCCTCGCAGCTTGCCCAGCAGGCGACCTTCTACGCCGCCGGCTGTGACCACGTGATTGGCCACGGGACGCACTGGTCGGGACCGATCGACTTCGTCCGTACCCCCGATGGCGCCGTGCACTTCACCATCGCCAGCCACGGCAACTTCCTGTTCGGGCAGCAATGGAGCCAGCAGACGCAGGAGGGCCTCGTCCTGGAACTGGCGTTCCGCGGCACGACCCTCGCCCAGGTGCGGATGCACCCCTACATCATGCTGCTCCAGGCACAGACCAACCTGATCGACCCCGAGACCGATGGTGCCTACGTCCTGAACCGCGTCTTCAACAACAGCGACGTGGGCTACTGATCCGGGTCCGAATCGTGCTCCAGCATTGCCGCCTCCGGCCCGGGACCCGGCTCCTCGGCCTGTGACGGCCGCCCGCTGACCATGGCCACCACCGCGCCGATGATGATCGCGGCCGCCAGCAGTGATCGCCCGGAGAGGGTCTCGCCGCGAAACGCGATCCCGAGCCCAACCGCAACCAGCGGGTTGACGTACGCGTAGGTCGCCACCGTCGTCACCGGCACGTGGTGCAGAAGCCAGGCATACGCGCTGAAGGCCGCCAGCGAGCCGAAGACGATCAGGAACCCGAAGCCGAGCAGCGACGCGGTTGAGACAGCCCCGGGATCGAAGCGGGCGACCTCACCGGTCCCGGCCGCGACCAGCAGCAGGACGAGCCCGCCGGCGACCTGCTGCATGCCGGCACCGAGCAGGCGGCTCGGCGGCATCGGAGCCTGTCGCGCGTAGATCGAGCCGGACGCCCAGCAGATGGCCGCCACCAAGAGAATCCCAATGCCCAGGGGGTCGAGGCGCTCGATCCCCTCCGTGGGGAGA
>JAOUHE010000025.1 GCA_029865285.1 Chloroflexota bacterium | reverse complement strand
GTACGCACCGCGAATCACCACCATCAAGATCCCCGTCGACAAGATCCGTGACGTCATCGGCTCGGGCGGCAAGGTGATCCGCCAGATCGTGGCCGAGACCGGCACACAGATCAACGTCGAGGACGACGGCACGATCCAGATCGCCGCCACCTCCAACGAGGCGGCGCAGAAGGCGATCGCCTGGATCGAGGGACTGACGCGCGACGTCGAGGTCGGCAAGGAGTACCTCGGCAAGGTGACCCGGATCATGAACTTCGGGGCCTTCGTCGAGATCCTTCCCGGCAAAGAGGGCCTGGTCCACATCAGCCAGCTCGCCGATGTCCGGGTGGCTCGCGTCGAGGACGTGGTCAGCATTGGCGACGAGCTGATGGTGGTTGTCACCGAGGTGGACCGCATGGGCCGAGTCAACCTGAGCCGCCGCGCGGCGATGGAGCGGCACATGGCCAAGACGGGCGCGGACCAGTCCTAGCAACCGATGGCGACGCCGCCAGCGTGGCGGCGTCGCAACTGAAGAGCAGGGAGGGTCGCCAGCCGGATGGGCGCGGAGGCGCTGGCCCAGATCGCCGCCGAGATCGGCGGATGCACCCGATGCCCGCTGCACGCGGGTCGCGGCCGCACGGTCCCCGGCGAAGGGAATCCACTGAGTGACGTTCTGCTGGTCGGGGAGGGTCCCGGCGCCCGCGAGGATGCGACCGGCCGGCCGTTCGTCGGTCCCGCAGGCCAACTGCTCGACGAGCTGCTTCGATCAATCGGCTGGGCGCGCGAGGACGTCTTCATCGCCAACGTGGTGAAGTGCCGACCGCCGGGCAACCGAGATCCCGAACCGGATGAGATCGCCACCTGCAGCCGATACCTCGACCGCCAGGAGGAGGCGCTTGATCCGGTTGTCATCGTGACGCTCGGCCGGCACTCGCTGCGTCGCTACCTGCCCGACGCACGCATCGGGCAGCTCCACGGAGCGCTGCGGCGATCCGGCGGTCGGTTCATCTTCCCGATGTACCATCCAGCTGCGGCGCTGCACCAGTCGTCTCTGCGCGAAACCCTGTTCACCGACATGCGGGGACTGCCGGCCGCGCTGCTGGCCGCGCGCGAGGCCCTCGAGGCCGAGCGGGTGACATCGGTCCCGCAACGTAATCCCGAACCGGCGCCCGTCGAGCCGGCGACATCGGCCGATGAGGCCGAACAACTACCCCTCTTTTAGGAGCACCATGTCAGACACACTGCGCATCATTCCGCTCGGCGGCGTGGGCGAGGTTGGCAAGAACATCACCGTCATCGAGGTCGCCGGGCAGATCCTCGTGGTCGACTGCGGCCTTGCATTCCCGGATCCGGACATGCTCGGGATCGACCTGGTCATCCCCGATGCCACGTACCTTGAGCAGAACCGCGACCGCGTTCAGGCGATCCTGCTGACCCACGGACACGAGGATCACACCGGCGCGCTGCCGTACGTCCTGCCCAAGATCCCGGGCACCCCGATCTACACCAGCCGGCTGACCGCCGGCCTGGTGACCGGCAAGCTCAAGGAGCACAAGCTGCTCGGGCAGACTCGCCTCGAGGTGGTGGAGCCGGGGGTTGAATTCCGAATCGGCGCCTTCGCGATCACCCCGTTCCGGGTCAATCACTCCATCCCCGACGGCCTCGGATACGCGATCACCACGCCGCTCGGCACCGTCGTGCACACCGGCGACTTCAAGTTCGACCACACGCCCCCTGATGGCCGGCGTGCCGACCTCGGCCTGATCGCCGAGATCGGCAACCGGGGCGTTGAGTTCCTTCTCTCCGATTCGACGCGGGCCGAGCGCGACGGTTACACGCTCTCCGAGACGACCGTCGGCGACTCGCTGCACCAGCTCATCGGTGAAGCGACCGGGCGCGTCATCGTTGCCACGTTCGCGAGCAATATCGGGCGTGTCCAGCAGGTGATCGACGCCACCTGGGCGAATGGACGGAAGATGGTCGCGCTCGGACGCAGCATGGAGCAGAACATCGCCATCGCGCTGGAGTTGGGGTACCTCGACTCGCGCGACGGGACGCTTCTGAAGAAGGACTCGCTGAACCGGCTGTCAAAGGACCAGCTGGTGGTGATGACCACCGGTTCACAGGGCGAGCCGATGTCCGGCCTGACCCGGATGAGCAACCGTGATCACCGCAACATCACCATCGAGCCGGGCGACACCGTGATCGTCTCCGCCTCGCCCATCCCGGGCAACGAGGAGGCCGTCGCGCGCACCATCGACAACCTCTTCAAGGAGGGTGCGATGGTCCACTACGAGCCGATGGTCCACTGCCACGTGTCAGGCCACGGCTCGCGCGAGGAGCTGAAGCTGATGCTCGGCCTGGTGAAGCCGCGACACTTCATCCCGATCCACGGTGAGTATCGGATGCTCGTGCAGCACGCGCTGCTTGCCGAAGGAGCGGGCGTGCCGGCGGACGGCATCTTTGTGCTGGCCAACGGCCAGGTGGTCGAGTTCGACGGGACGCGCGCCCGGCTCGCCGGGAGCGTTCCGGCGGGGGCGGTTCTGGTCGATGGCATGGCCGCGGTGGACGGCATCGATGGCGTCATCCTGCGGGACCGTCGGATGCTCGCCTCTGACGGGGTGGTGATGGTCGCTCTCACCGTCGATCGCTCGACCGGTCAGCCGGTGACACGGCCTGATCTGGTGAGCCGCGGGTTCCTGCAGGATCCGGACGACCCGATGATGGCCGCAGCGGCCGACCACCTGGTGGCCGCCCTCAGCCAGCCGCAGCACGACGCGCATGGGGCCGAACTGGGCTACCTGAAATCCAAGATCCACGACACGCTGTCGAGATTCTTCTTCGAGAAGACCAAGCGCCGGCCGATGATCCTGCCGATCGTGATGGAGGTCTAGGGCCGGGGTGTCGAGCCGACGATCAAGCGGATCCCGACGCCGGACATCGCGCCGCCGGCGCGCGGCGACCACCTTCCGCATCAGTGGGCGCGTGGCGCGCGAATTGCTCGCCCTGGTTCTCCTGCTGGCGGCGATCGTGAGCACGATTGCCCTGTTTGCGCCCGAGGCGGGGATGATCGTCGAGCCCTGGCACGACGTCCTCACCTACCTGCTGGGGTGGGGGATCGCCTTCGCCCCGATCCTGCTTGCCGGCTTTGCGTTCATGCTCTGGCTCAAGACGATGCCATCGGAGCGCTGGATGGCCGCCAGTGGCGCCGCGGTCATGGCAGCCTCGCTGCTCGGCATGTTCCACCTGGTCGGGGGCGACGGGAATGCCGGCGTGGACCGTGGCGACGGTGGGGGAGCGATCGGATACGCGGTGAGTGCCGCACTCAATGGCGCGATCGGGACGGCCGGCGCATGGGCCGTGCTGGGGCTCGGCCTGCTGGTGGGCCTCCTCCTCTACTTCAACATGACGGTCGGCGACCTGGCAGCCGCCTGGCTGAGTCGTCGCGACGAGCGGGCCGAGTTGGCGGAGCGCGAGGCCCGCAGAGCGCCCGAACGCTCCGCACGACCGGAGAAGGTTGTGCCGGCCGCGACCGCTGGGCCGCGTGGCGTAATCGACCGGGTCCGCACGGCGCTCGGTGGAGCCAGCGATGACGAACAGCCGCTCATCCTGCGGAGATCCCGCCCCAACGAAGGCGTTTCCGCCGTGCCGGTGCGCCCGCGCGATTCCGGTACGGGGATCGTTCCCGAGGAGATGGCAGCACCGGCCGAGGCGCTGACCGCCGAGGAGCTGGAGACCGGCGAATCGGCGCACCTTGCGGAGGTGGAGGAGCACGAGGTCATCGACGCGGCCCTCGAGCCTGCGAGTCGCAGTTGGGAGCTTCCGGAGTTGGGCATGCTCGACGATGGACCCCAGGGCAGCGCCGGACAGCTCGATCTGACGGCCAAGGGACAGCGCATTCGGGACACGCTCGCCCACTTCGGCATCGGCGTGAAGGTGGCGCGGATCCAGGAGGGTCCGGTCGTCACCCAATATGCGCTCGACGTCGAGCCGGGGATCAAGCTCTCACGGATCGAGGGGCTCGCCGACAACCTGGCGCTTGACCTGAAGGCCCGCAGTATCAGGATCCAGGCGCCGATACCGGGCGAGGCCTACGTCGGAATCGAGATTCCCAATACCGCGTTCGACCTGGTCACCCTCAAGGAGGTGCTTGCGTCGAGCAACTTCGAGGAGGCCGCGGAACGGAGCAAGCTGGCCTTCGGGCTCGGTCAGGACGTCGCCGGCCAGCCGTTCAGCGCGGACCTGGCGCGCATGCCGCACGTGCTCATTGCCGGCGCAACCGGCTCGGGCAAGAGCGTCTGCGTGAACGCGATCGTCTGTTCGCTGCTGATGCGCGCCTCGCCGACCGAGGTGAAGCTGATCCTGATCGACCCCAAGCGCGTCGAGATGGCCCAATACAAGGGAATCCCGCATCTGCTCTGCGAGGTGATCGTTGACAACGACAAGGCGGTCAACGCCCTCAAGTGGACGGTCGGCACCATGGAGAGCCGGTACCACGAGTTCGCGCAGCGCGGAGTACGCAACGTCGCCGGGTATAACGAGGCCCTGCGGCCGGGCGAGCCGCGCATGCCCTACATCGTGGTGGTCATCGATGAGCTCGCAGACCTGATGATGGTCAGCGCCTACGAGGTGGAGGCCACCATCACCCGCATCGCGCAGCTCGCCCGGGCAACCGGCATCCACCTCGTGGTGGCAACGCAGCGGCCCTCGGTCCAGGTGATCACCGGCCTGATCAAGGCGAACATCCCGTCGCGGATCGCGTTCGCCATGACCAGCGGCGTGGACTCCCGCACGATCCTGGATGCCGTCGGCGCCGAGGACCTGCTCGGGCGCGGCGACATGCTCTACCAGCCGATCGACGCGCCGCGCGCCGTGCGCCTCCAGGGCGTGCTGGTGACCGATACTGAGATCGAGACGCTGGCGCGGCACTGGCGAGCCCAGGGTGGTCCCCGGTACCGTCCGGAGATCACCGCCCCGAAGCGTGACGGCAAGGCAGGCGGCCGGCCCGGTGAGGAGGGTGACGACACAGACCCCCTCTACTCCCAGGCGAAAGACATCGTCCGGCGCTCCGACAAGGCATCGGCCTCGCTGCTCCAGCGCCGGCTGCGTGTCGGGTATGCGCGGGCCGCGCGCATTCTCGACCAGATGGAGGACCGTGGCATCGTTGGGCCTGCCGATGGAAGCCGCTTCCGCGAGGTCCTGATCACGCCGGACGGTTGGGGAGGCGAGGTAGCTCCGGACGAGGACGACGAGTGACCTCTCGTGAACCGACCAGGCTCGGGGAGGTGCTCCGCGCCGCCCGAGAGGCGCGCTTCGTCGACCTGCCACGGGTCGAGCGCGACACCAAGATCCGGGTCCGTTACCTCGTCGCCCTGGAGAACGGCGACTATCGAGAGTTGCCCGGAGCGGTGTACACCCGAGGGTTCCTGCGCAACTACGGGATCTACCTTGGTCTTGACCCCGAATACCTGATCGACCTGTACCGCCTGGAGGTGGGCACGCCCACCGAACGGCGTGCCGCCCCCACCGCCCCCCAACCGGTCAGCCAGCGGCAGGGGCGCCCCCTGGTGATCAGCTCCGGTGCGGTCGCGGCCGTCATCCTGACCGTGATGGTGGGGCTGTTCGTCATCTACCTGGCCGGAGAGTTCATCACCTTCGCCCGAACGCCGGAGTTGCGCATCACCGACCCCGCCACCGACGTGACGGCGTTCACCGGAAGCGCGTACACGATTCGCGGCGTGACCGAGCCCGACTCGACGGTCACCGTGGACGGCCTCCGTGAAAATCCGACCGTCACCGCCGCCTCCGACGGGTCCTTCGAGATCACCATCGGGCTCGTCCCGGGCGCAAACGTCATCACGCTGGTCGCGAGTGATCCGCTGACCGGGCGCGACAGCGCCGAGGTGCGGCGCTCGATCACGGTGGTCGGTGTCGATCCCAGCACCGAGCCGGCGGGTGCCGTCGTGATCTCTGAGCCCGCCGAAGGCGCGTCGGTACTGCCCGGAGCCGTGGAGGTGAGCGGACGCGCGGCGGCCGCCGGCATCGCATTGCGCGTCAGCGCAACCTTCGTCGACCCGGCTCCGGCAACATTCAGCATCGTCGCACTGAGCGGCATCGGTGTGCCGCTGCCCAGCGATCCACCGATTGCACCGGGGTCACAGGAGCTGGTCGCGGACGCCGTCGGAGCGTGGAGCGCCACCCTGCAACTTGTGCCCGGCACGTGGGACCTGTCGGTCGAAACGGCAGATGCGGCGGCGCCCGCGCAGGTCCGCCGGGTCGTGGTCTCGGCGGGTCCGGGGCTCACCGGCCTGCTCAGTGTCGCCGGCGGCCGCTCGTACCTCGAGATCGACGAGGATGGCAAGCCCAAGGCGACGATCTCCGGGCGCGAGGCCGTGGCCGGCAGCGCGATAGAACTTGCCGCCAAGGGGTCGCTCCGAATCCGGGTCGGTAACGCGGGCGTTGTTGCACTCACCATCAACGGCGTGCCGTTGCCGCCCATGGGAGGCGACGCGGCCGTGGTCGAATGGCTCATCACCGCAATCCCGTGAGCAGATGCGGCGTGCTCCGGTGGCCGGACGTACGAAGATAGCGGAGAGCACCGGGAGGCAACATGGCCGACTCATCATTTGATGTCGTGAGCGACTTCGACCAGCAGGAGCTGGTCAACGCCCTCGACCAGGTTCGTCGCGAGGTGGGTACCCGCTTCGACTTCAAGGGAGCCAGGATCTCGCTCGAGTTGGGCAAGGACGAGATCGTCCTGCTCGCCGATGACGAGTTTCGGGCCGCATCGGTCAAGGATCTGGTGCAGACCAAGGCCGTGCGCCGGGGGCTGTCGCTGAAGATCTTCGACTGGGGCAAGCTGGAGCCTGCCGCCGGCGGCACCGTGCGACAGCGCATCGGCCTGCATCGCGGCCTGACCTCGGAGCAGGCCAAAGAGATCAGCAAGACTGTTCGCGACCGGTTCCCGAAGGTGAAACCGGTCATCCAGGGAGACGCCGTCCGCGTTTCGGGCAAGAGCAAGGACGATCTGCAGGGGGTCATCGGCCACCTGCGCGAGCTCGATTACGCGGTCGCGTTGCAGTTCACGAACTACCGATGAGCGGACCCGATCAGCAAGAGCTGACGGCGATCGCGCGCGAGCTCGGGGCCGCGCTGCGCAAGCGTCGCTGGCGCATGGCCACGGCCGAGTCTTCGACCGGCGGGCTGATCGGCCACGTCATCACCGGCGTTCCCGGCGCCAGCGAGCACTACGCCGGCGGGGTGATCTGCTACTCGAACCAGGCGAAGGAGGTCAGTGCCGGCGTTCCCCACGAGTTGATCGTCCAGTACGGTGCCGTCTCGGCGGAGGTGGCATCGGCCATGGCGGTCGGCGCTGCGGATCGATTTGAGGCTGAACTGGGCGTTAGCGTGACCGGGATCGCCGGACCGGGCGGCGGCAGTGAGCGCAAGCCGGTCGGCACACATTTCGTCGGGATCTCGCTGCGGGGCTATCCGGCGCGTGCGGAGCATCACGTCTTCGGGCACGACCGCGAGGGAAACAAGGCGGCGGCGGCGCTCGCGGCGCTCAGCCAGGCCCGTGACGCGGTGCTCGCCGCAATCGAGAAGGGATAACCCGCCGATGGTGCGGGCCGGCGAACGGATTCACCTGATCGGGGCGGCTGGGTCAGGCGCGGCGGGCGTCGCGCTGCTGCTGCACCACGCCGGGGCGCTGATCGATGGGTGCGACGCCGACACGCCTTCTCCGTACACGCCGCCGCTCGAGGCAGCCGGTATTGTCGTCCTGTCGGGCCACGACCCTGCGCACCTGGCCGGCGTCGTACGCCTGGCGATCAGCCCCGCCCTTCGAGTCCACCCGGATCTGCCCGAGTTGACCGCCGCGATGGATTCGGGGATCCCGGTTGTCCCGTGGCAGGCGCTGCTCGGCGAGTTGATGGCCGCGCCGGGGCGGATCGGTCTGGCGGTGACCGGCACGCACGGCAAGTCGACCACCACCGCGCTGCTGGGCCATCTGCTGATCAGTGCCGGGCTGGACCCGACCGTCGAGGTCGGCGCCTTCATCCCGGCGTGGGGTGCCACGGTCCGGCCGGGCTCCGGAGCGCCATTTGTCGTCGAGGCGGACGAGTTTGGCGACAACTTTCTCCACTACCACCCCGCCGGGGCCGTGGTCACCAACGTGGAGATGGACCACCCCGACTACTTCGCCGATCGAGAGGCCGTGCTCGATTCGATGGAACGCTTCGTGCGCGGAATGGGGGAGGATCCGCGGCTGGGCGGGCGTCTGCTGCTCACGACGGCCGCCGACAGCGGCTCCCAGGCGCTCCTGGAGCGACTTGGGGGCTGGCCGGGGCGCGTGGTGCGATATGGACCCGAAGGCGATGTCGAGGCGCACAGCGTGGCGCTCACCGCCGATGGGACGGAATTCGACCTGTTCGGGGAACGATTCCGCTCACCGCTGGCCGGCGAACACAACGTCCTGAACGCCACGGCAGCGCTCATCCTCGCGCACGAGCTCGGCGTGCCGCCTCCGGTGCTGGTCGCCGGGCTGCGCAGCTTCCCCGGAGCCGGTCGGCGGATGGAGCTGATCACCGATACTGCCGGCGTGATCGTGTACGACGACTATGGGCACCACCCGACCGAGGTACGTGCCACGCTGGCCGCCATGCGCCAGAAAGTGGGGGAGCGCCGCTTGTGGGCCGTGTTCGAGCCTCACATGTACTCACGGACCGCGCTGCTGCTCGACGAGTTCGCCACCGCGTTCACGGCCGCCGACGAGGTCGTCATCGCCGATATCTTTGCTTCGCGCGACAGCGAGGAGGCCATGCGTGCCACGTCGGCCGAGCAACTGGCCGATGCCATCGAGCGCACCTCCGGCGTTCCGACGATCGCCGCCGGTGACGTGGACGCCACGACGGAGTACGTGGCCGAGCACCTGCGCCCCGGCGACGCGGTTCTGGTGATGGGCGCCGGCAAGTCGTATCAGATCGCGCGGGGGGTGGCAGCTGCGCTGGCCAGCGGCGTGCTCGGCGAGTCGCGGAGCCTGACCGAGCGATGAGCGGAGCGCGCTCCATCTTCCTCGGCGCCATCCTGGCGGTGGCCGTCGCGATGCTGGACCAGGGGTTGGTGCGCCTCGTTGAGGCGTCCGGCGCACGGGACCAGCCAGCGGTGGTGCTCGTGCTGCTGCTGTCCGCCTTCCTGGGCCTGTTGACCGCGGTGCTGACGCGCGCGGTGGACCTGCCCGGTGCGATGGCGCCGACCGTGCTCGTGCTGGGATGGATCGTGATCCCGCCGCTGATGGGTCTCATACCCAGCCAGGCGACCGAGATCTTTGCCGGCAGCGCCGAGCTGACGGCCACGCAGGCAACCGCACTGGTGGTATCCGTCCTGTCGGCGACCGTCACCCTTGGGGTCTCCGGCACCAACGACTGACCGTCGTCCCGCGTAGGGCCCACCGTCCTCGGTCGCGGCCAGCCCGTGACGCGTGGCCAAACGATGGCCTTCCCGCACCGCGCCGGATAGGCGGCTCAGTTCGAGGCGCTAGGAGCCGATCGAAGGATCGACCACGCGGCCCAGGAAGAGGACCGCACCGGTCGGAACGTCCCTCAGCAGGAAGAGGAACGGGCGGTCGACGCGGAGCGTGACCGATTCCGGGGATCCACCCGCGCGCATCACCACGGCGGTCGCCGCAGCTGCCTCGGTGCCCTTCTCGTCGACGTCGATGTTCGCCTGGTGCACCACGTCGGAGATGTAGAGAGCTTCGTCGGTGGTGATTCCGGAGAAGTCCGCGCGGTCCGGGTCGAACGCCGTCGGCATGCCGAGAGCGGCCAGGACGTCGGCGAGCATCGCCTTGGTCTCGATCCCGAACTTGGGGAAGCCCAGGATGACGTTGTGCTCGGTCAGCGCCCCCACGATCTCGGCGAGCTGGTCGGCGCCGAGGGTGGCCTCGAACGCGGCGAGATCGTCGGGCACGATGACGGTCATTCCCAACGAGCCGCCGATGTACGGCAGCTCAACCGCCTGCCACCCACCTCCGGCGGAGTAGGGAAGCGTGGTCGTGACGGCCATCATCGGTACCTCGACGGTCGAGCCGTCCGCCAAGGTGAATGTCCTGGCCTTGGTCGCGCTCGCCGGGAACGGAGTCTGCCACGGGGCGTTGAGGTAGATGGCGTTGACGAGCGTCAGCCGCGTGTCCGACGTGACGATGCCGGGCACCAGCAGTTCGGGAATGCGGTGCTCGGTCTGCTCGTCCACCCATCCGTTGATCAGGCGGCGCGCAGCCTCGGTCTCCGTCACGTAGTCGACCAGCCGCAGTCCAGAACCGAACCTGGTGGCAAGCGCCTCGAGGTAGGCGGCCTCCAGTGACATCCCCCGCTGCCCGAACGTCGAGTTCGCGACGCGAAGCGTGACATCGTGATCGTCCCCGCTGTCGTCCCTGAAGGTGCCGCTGCGGCCGGCAAGCGCCTGGTCGAGCGCATTCAGCCATCCGGCGTTCGCGTCGCGGGCGACCTCGTAGAGCACGGCGTCCATCTCCGCGGCGGTCGTGCCGCGGGCCCCGGCGCGCGCCATCGCCAGCGCAAGCGCGATGCTCGCCGGCGAGACGACCAGGTTTCCCTCTTCGGCTGCCAAAACGCGGTAGAGGTCCAGGCCGAAGGTGTTGATCGCGTCGGCCGCCAGCGCCGCGTCCGCCGGCGCTGCGGAGGCGCGCGACAGGTCTGCCCTGGCGAACTCGATGCCCTCAGCGCTTGTGCAGGCGGCCGATATCGTCACGATGAGGGCCAGGACAACGGCAATGCGGCGGTTCATGCAAGCAGGACGCGACGCTGCCCGACCTGGTTCTCTCGAACTAGGCCGAAGGTGACCAACGATGTGAGGGATCGCGCCACGTGTGCGCATCGGCCACCTCCGGGGGGATGAGGACGCAGGTCTCCCGAAGGCCAATATCACCCGCGGTGCGCGCACCGACTAGAGTCGCAGGGCACGACTCGGCGTGATCTTCGGCCTTGTCCGCGGCGATGACGACCCTCGCGCCCGGAGGCGCGGCAGAGGGAGGTCGTTGCGTCCGCAATCATCTATGCTACGATGCCCCCGAACCGAGGAGCCCATGCCAGCCATCACCGTCACCGATACTACGACCCTGCCACGGGTGCCCGCGCCCGACCCGCTGCTGGCGCGCGTTCGCCCGGTGAAGGGCGTGACCACCGCTCCGCGCGGATACGAGGGGGAGGGGTTCCCGGTTCGCCGCGCATTCGCCGGAGCGAACCTGGCCGATCTCGACCCGTTCATCCACCTCGACCAGATGGGCGAGGTGGAGTACGCGCCGGGTGAGCCGAAAGGAACCCCCTGGCATCCGCACCGTGGCTTCGAGACGGTCACCTACATGATCGACGGCACGTTCGAACACGCTGACTCGAACGGGGGTGGGGGAGTGATCACCAACGGCGACACGCAGTGGATGACGGCAGGGGCGGGGATCCTGCACATCGAGAAGCCGCCGGAGGCGCTGGTTGTCAGCGGCGGGCTGTTCCACGGGCTCCAGTTGTGGGTCAACCTGCCGAGCGCTCAGAAGTGGTCGCCGCCGCGCTACCAGGACATCCGCGCCGCCCAGGTCGGGCTGCTCGCCTCCCCCGACGGGGGAGCGCTGATCCGCGTCATCGCCGGCGAGGTGGCCGGCCATGCCGGTCCGGGATCGACCTATACCCCGATGTCGATGATCCATGCCACGCTCAGCCCGGGGGCGCACCTCGACCTGCCCTGGCGAGCCGACTACAACGCCCTCGTCTACGTCCTTGCCGGCCACGGTAACGTTGGAACCGACAGATGGCCGATTCAGACCGGCCAGCTGGCGGTCTTTGGCGAGGGCAACGCCATCAGCATTGCCGCGAGCGCATCCCAGGAGAGCCGCAGCCCGAACCTGGACATGATCATCCTGGGTGGCCGCCCGATTCGCGAGCCGGTGGCCTGGATGGGACCGTTCGTGATGAATACCCGTGAAGAGGTGCTCCAGGCATTCACCGACTACCAGGCTGGCAGGCTCGGCACGATTCCGGCCGCCCATGGCGCGCCGACCACGCTGCAGGAGTCGCCCGGGTCCACAGACCCTGCTCGTTAGGTGACGTCGGGCCCTCGGTCAGCCGCAACACTGACCTTACATCACATAACATCTCTTTGCGGCAGTGACCTGAGAGGACGAACGGGTGGCCGGCATGACCCGATCGGACCTCTGGGCTCCGGCGGCCCCGCGCCGTAGCGTGCCGCCATGCGCACTTCATTTCTATCCGTGGCAACCTGGGCGGCCCTTGCAGGCGGCAGCGGCCTGATGCTCGTTGGATCGCTGATCGCCACCGAGGTGGGCTCCTTGATGGTCGGCTACGGCCTGTTGGTCGTACTCGCCGGCGCCTACCTCGGTGCCGGACTCGCCATCAGGGAGCGGGTGCGGCGTGCGACTGCGGCACGTCGAGAGCCTGCCAGGGGCCAAACGTTGCTCGGCCGACGCGTCTTCTAGAGCTCCATCCCCCGCACCGCGCCGTTCTCGGAGCACGAATAGTACACGCGTTCGATTCGAAGTGCGTGGGTCGCGGTGTCCCTCACTCGCCCGGCGTTGTTGCCGCCATCACCTCGGCAGCGATCGCATCGGGCAGGTGGCCCGACAGGTGGACACCCGCGTCGGTATACCGCTCGGTCACGTCGCCGGCGGTCCTGGCGCGAGCGACCAGTTCGCCTCTGGCCCAGGGCACCACCGCATCGACGGCGATCATCTGTTCGCGAAGCACGGTGGCGATGCACTCGCGAAGCTCGTCAAGGCCCTCGCCGGTCGCCGCGCTCACGAGTACGACGCGCTCAGTTGTCGGTCGTGGAGTCGCGCGCAGGTCCGCGTCGAGCAGGTCGATCTTGTTGAAGACGGTGATGCGGGGCTTGTCCCCCGCCCCCAGCTCGGCCAGGACGGCCTGTACCGCCTCCTGCTGGCCGATGAAGTCGGGGTCCGCGGCGTCCACCACCTCGATCAGCAGGTCGGCGCGCAGGACCTCCTCGAGTGTCGCCCGAAAGGCCTCGACCAGGTCATGCGGCAGCTTGTTGATGAAGCCGACCGTGTCGGTGACGACGATGCGCTGGCCTGATGGCAGCGTGACCTGGCGGCTGGTGGGATCCAGGGTGGCGAACAGGATGTTGGCCACGTAGACGTCCGCGTCGGCGAGGGCGTTGAGGAGGGTGCTCTTGCCCGCGTTGGTGTATCCCACCAGGGCCACCGTGCCCACCTCGGACCGATCGCGCTGCCGCGAGGCGGTGGCTCGTTGGCGTTTCACGTCCTCCAGTTCCGCGCGGACCTTCTTGATCTTCTCGCGGATCAGGCGCCGGTCGGTCTCCAGCTGACTCTCACCGGGTCCGCGGGTGCCGATTCCGCCGCCCGTGCGCGACAGGTGGGTCCACATCTTGGTCAAGCGCGGCAGGTGGTATTCGAGCGAGGCCAGTTCTACCTGCAGGCTCCCCTCTCGGGTCCGCGCGTGCCGGGCGAAGATATCGATGATCAGCGCCGAACGATCGAGCACCTTGCAGTTGAGCAGTTCCTCCAGGCCGCGCTGCTGGTTCGGCGCGAGCTCGTCGTCGACGATCAACAGGTTGAAATCGGTCGCCGCCTTCTCGTCAACCAGGTCGGCGGCGCGGCCCTTCCCGAAGTACCACGCCGGATCGGGATGACGACGCGGCTGCGATGCTCTGCCCACGACCACGGCGCCTGCCGTTTCGGCCAGCGCGGCGAGTTCGGCCAGGCTGCGTTCCACCGGCCAGCGCCCATCTCCAGGCACGTCAAGGCCGATCAGGAAGGCGCGCTCCTCGGGTGCGGTCAGCTCGATCAGGCGCGGGCGCTCAGGCATTGGTCTATGGCATGGTAGCCCAATCCGGAGCGGACTCCGCAATCGCCTAATCCGTGCGTGAACGGTACTTATTCGCTAGGGCGTACCCGACCCTGATCTGCCATACCTATCTGCACCTGACACGCACGAGAAGGATGCTTGACTCTCGACGCTGATCCAAAGGCGCATTCGGGGCGGGCCGGCGCGGCCTCCACGTTCGGCGTTGCCCTGCGGATCGCCGCGACGCTGGTCGCGACCGCGGGACTGAGCATCCTGACCAACGCCGCGCTGGCCGATGCCGTGCCAGGCGCTCTGCTGCGCGGCGGGATCAGCGTGGGTGTCGCCGGGATTCTGCTCGGGGTGGTGACCGCCGCGCTCGTGGTGCGGCCGTTCCTACGCTCACGCGCCGACCTCGAGGTCCGCTACCAGGCCGCCCTCGCCGATGCCCTCGAGGACCAGCTGACCAAGCTTGGCAACCACCGTGCCTTCCAGGAGGAGCTCGATCGGCAGGTGGAGCAGGCGCAGCGATACGACGTCCCGCTCTCCCTGGTGCTGATCGATCTCGACGAATTCAAGTTGATCAACGACCGAAACGGTCATGCCGACGGCGATCGCACACTCGCGGTGTTTGGCCGTCACGTGGCTGGCGCGGTGCGCCGCGTCGACCGAGCCTTCAGGATCGGGGGCGACGAGTTTGCCCTGCTGCTTCCGCACACCGACGCGGATGGAGCGAAGATCGTGGCGCGGCGGCTGCTGGCCACCTCGCTGCAGCCTGCCCTCCGTGATGGACCGACCCTGCCGATCTCGTTCTCGGCCGGGATCTCGTCGATCCCCGCCCTCGCCTGCAACCGCGCGCAGCTTTACTCACAAGCCGACAGCGCCATGTATGCGGCCAAGCGCGGCGGGCGAACCGACGTGCTCATCTTCGACCCGTCTGACTCTGTCAGCGAGACGCCGACCAGCGCTGGATCCGCCATCGTGGAGGTGATCGCTCGCGGTCAGCTGCGCCCGGTCTACCAGCCGGTGGTCGAGTTGATGACGCGTCGTGTCCTCGGCTACGAGGGACTCATCCGCCCATCGGTGCCTGCGCCCTTTATTGATCCTGCGGGCCTGTTCCGTGCCGCTGAGGCGAGCGGGCACGTGGTGGAGCTCGACTTCGCCTGCCTCGAGACCATCGTCGGCGGCGCGGCACAGATCCCCGAAGATGTCTTCCTGAGTGTGAACCTGACGCCGAAGACGGTCGAGGCACCTGAATTCAGCACGGCCGCCCTGCTCAGCATCCTGGCGCGCCACGGATTCCCACCGGAACGGCTCGTGATCGAGCTGACGGAGCACGAGCCGATCACCGACGTGGAGAAGGTCCGGCTCAAGCTGGACACCTGCCGGCGTGCGGGCATGCGCCTGGCGGCCGACGATCTGGGCGCCGGTAACGCCGGCCTGCGCCTGTTGAGCGAGCTGCATTTCGATATCGTCAAGGTTGACCTTGGTCTCGTGCAGCGGTCGGCGCCCGGCGGCCAAGCGAGCGCCGTGGTGGAATCGATTGTTGCGTTCGCGACACGAACCGGGGCGCTCGTCATCGCGGAGGGTGTCGAGTACACCGAACAGGTGGACCAATTGATCGCACTGGGCGTGCCGGCGGCGCAGGGCTTCCTCCTTGGCCGACCGGAGTCGCTTCCGGTCGAGCCGACCGCCGGTGAGGTTGCACCCGCGCGGCTCGATCTGCCGGGGGGCACCGCGGCCGTCGGTCCACCGTCGCGCGGCCCTACGGACATGGCCAGTTGGCGGCAATCGATCGGCCTGCCCGAGCCGGTCTCGGCGGTCCGCCGGTAGGGTCAGCCGGCCGCCACCCCCAACGCCGCCGCCGCGCGGCGCACGAGGTCCGGATCGGCGGCGCTGGCGCTCCCCGCGTCAAACCACTGAATTCGACGGTCTCGTCGGAACCACGTTTCCTGGCGGCGAGCGTATTGGCGAGTGCGACGCACCGTCACGGCGATCGCTTCATCGAGGCTCCACTCCCCCACCAGGAAGCGCGCGGCCTCCGCGTATCCGTGGCCCGTCATGGGGGGCAGGTCCGGCCCGTATCCGGCATCCAGCAGCTGCCTGACCTCCGACAGCAGGCCACCAGCAAACAACGCCGCGGCACGCTTGGCGATGCGATCGTCGAGGACCACTCGCGGCCGGTGCAGGCCGATCTGGACCATTTCGCCCGGCCAGGGCAGCGATTGCGGGCGAGGCGCCGCGCCGCCCGACCATTGGGCTCGCTCCAGGGCGCGCACCACGCGCCGTGGATTGCGAAGATCGGTTGCCGCCGCGGTCACCGGATCAAGGGCGACGAGTCGGGCAGCAAGAGCTGGCAGCCCGTGGTGGACCAACGCGGTGTCGAGGTCGGCGCGAATGGCGGCCGGTGAGGGTGTGGCGCCGAGGTCGTATCCGTCGAGCAGCGCAGCCACGTACAGCCCGCTGCCGCCGACCAGCAGCGGCAGCCGGCCGCGCCCGGCGACCTGGCTGACCGCGTCCCCTGCGGCAATCAGCCAGTCGGCCACGCTGAAGGGCTCGTCCGGGGCCGCCAGGTCGAGCAGGTGGTGCGGTACGGCCATCCGCGCAGCGGCGTCGGGCTTGGCGGTCCCGATATCCATGCCCCGGTAGACCTGGCGAGAGTCCGCAACCAGGATCTCGACGGCGACGGTCTCCGCGACCGCGAGGGCGAGTTCGGTCTTGCCGGTGGCCGTCGATCCGACGATGGCGCCGATCGGCGGGCTGGGTGGTTCTCGGTTGG